>JAACEL010000195.1 GCA_011682535.1 Nitrospiraceae bacterium
TCCTACGACGCATACCACGGCCACGTAGATCCACGCCCAATGGACAGGGAACCTGAAAATGATGCGGCGCTGTTGGAACAAGGACTCGCCAATCCGGTTCAGCGCAAGCGGAAACGCGAGCACCGCAACCTGCGGTTTCAACAGCAGTTGAGACAGCATCCTGCCCACGACAAGATTGCCAACCAGCACCATGAAGACCGCAATCGACGCGAAGCGTCTGCTCGCGAACAGCGCCGAACTCGCCAACACACCCATCACGCACGGCACGACCAGCACCAGCGAGAACGCCACCGTCGAAAGCGCCCACCAATAGGTCTCCTGCACCGTGGCCCAACTGGGCACAAACAGGTTGTGCAGCAGCACAAGCAGCACCCCCGGGATCGCCGTAAACGCCAGCCCGACCGCCAGCAACACCGCGCACTTCCCGATCACGTAGTCGCGCCAATTCAGCGGCTTCGAGAAATAAATCTCCATCAGGTTGTTGCTGAAGTCCTCGCAGATCGCCCCGGACCCCGCGTAGATACACGACAGAAAGACGACCCCCATCTGAAGCCGCAGGAAGGTGAAGAACATGGTCGCGTCCACATTCATGGCCGAGAAGTTGCGCATCTCGTTGAGCAGTAGATTCCCGCCCGTGTTTGCCATCATGTCGATCACGACCAGTTGCAGGATACGCAGGCAAACATGCAGATAGGCGGCCACACCGATGAACAGGAAGGCGCGCTGACCCAGCAAGATGCGCAACTCCTGCCTCGCCACGACCAGCCAGCGAAACCGCCCCGGCGCTTCCCCATCGAAGGTTCGGTAAGTCTGTGTGTAAATGGGCATGGCGCTTACCTCCCCGATCCATCTTGCGCCGCAGGCGCGGATGGCGCGCCGATGGCGGCGATAAAGGCCTCCTCCAGACTCTGACGCACGGGACGAAAATGACGAATCTGAGTCTGCGCCGCCCGGGCCAGTTCAAACAACGCCTCCACCTTCTTGCCCGGCGGTTTCGTCACCAGGATATTGCCCGTCAATTGGGCGTACGGCGCGAACCCCGCCTCCTTCGCCGCACGCACGAAAGCCTCTTTTTTGTCGCGCACGCGCACCTCGAACGCCCCCTCGCGCGCCTGCGTCAACAATCTTCGCATCCAACACCACCCGCCCCTTGTCGATCATCAGCACCCGGTCGCACACATGCTCGACATCCGGCAACAGATGCGTCGACAGCAACACCGTCACCTTGCGCCGTCTCGCCAGCTCGCCGATAAGGTCCAGCATCTCGACGCGCCCCTCCGGGTCGAGACCGCTCGTCGGTTCGTCGAGCAGCAACAGCTTTGGGTCGTGCGTCAGCGCCTGCGCAAACTTGATCCGCTGACGCATCCCCATCGAGTACGTCTCCATCTTCCGATACCGGCTCTCCCCCACCCCCACGTAGTTGAGCACCTCGTGCGCGCGCTCCATCGCGTCCACGCGCGACATGCCGAGCAGGCACCCGCAGTACGTCAGGAACCCCACCGCGCTCAGTTTAGGACTCACCACCTCGCGTTCGGGCATGTAGCCCAGCCGCTGACGCACCTTCACGGCGCTCTTGGGCATCGACTCGCCGAACACGCGCACGTCCCCCTGCTTCGCGCGCACGAACCCCAGCAGCGTCTTGAGCAAGGTGCTCTTGCCCGCGCCATTGGGCCCAAGCAGCCCCACGGCGCCGCTCTCGATGCTGCACGTGACTCCCCGAAGCGCCTCTAACGCCCCATATGAAACCCGCACGTCATGAAGTGAGATCACCCAATACCTTTCCCTACCGCTCCGACACGGGGATCGTTCCCAAGTCGGTTGTCTCGCCATCGACCACATGAACCGCGCCCGAGAAAACGGGCTGCGGCGACAGGTTCATCAGATCGGCCGCGCTTCCGTAGAAAACGTGCAGTTCGAAGTCACCCTCGACCAAACCATCGACGCGGAAGAATCCGTCGGGCTCCACACCCACCAGGAACGGCGGTAAAGAGGCCGCTCCCACATTCTGAAACATCCCCATCATGCTAAGCAGATTGAGGTTGTTGATATCAAGCCCCGACCCGGGCGCCAACAGCATCGCGAACCCTCTTGTGCCGGGCGCCGGAGGCGGCTCGCACAATCCAACCAACGCCGTGTTCGTCGCCTCGCCGAAATTATACGTCGTCGTCTGACCTTCCACGATCTCAACGCGCGCCATGATGGGGGTCGGGATGTTCGTAAGGGATGCCGCCCTGAGCGAAAGCGCCGACGCCTGATGCGTGCCCGGCTGCAGACGCTCGATGCGATACTGCCCGTTGACGTCCGTCGAGCCGGTCTTGGGCGCCCCGTCGGCTATGACGGTGACGATCGCGCCTTCCTGAAGCTGGCCGTCCATGGTCACGTAACCCTCCAACGTGCCCCCCATCCCCAGCCTCACCTCCACGCCCGAAAGCGTCTCACCGTCCGCCAGTTCATGCGGCCCGCTCTGCCCTTGAGCATACAGATTATGACGAGCCATCACCGTATACCTACCCGCCGCGAGCTGAGTTAATTCGAACGTCCCGTCATATCCCACCTGCACCCCGCCTTCCGGTCCAGCACCCAGAATCGGCAACGCGCCAATTGTCCCGCCCGCGCCGCCACTCAACCATACCAGCGCGCCCTGCGGACTGCCTCCGTCCGCCGTCGTCACGCGCCCCGAGATCTTCCCGCCGCTCTCGCGCATGTAAATGGTCACCCCATCCAATTGCTCCCCCGCCGCCACAGACACGTCCGCGCGCCCGGGCGTCAAGTCCCGGCGCGACGCTTCCAGCGTGTAGCTCCCCGGCGCGATCTCCAGCCGGAACCGCCCCTCCTCGCTCACACGCGCGCCCCCCGTACCACCCTCCATCAACGCCAGCAGGCCCCCGCCCGGCAAATCCCCCGAAGGCATCGCCGTCACCTGAGCCCCCGCAGCCGACTCCCCCGTCTCCTTCACCAGCACCAAACCTTCAACCGAACACGTCCCTTCCAGCACGATGTCCGTCGGCTCGTCCAGCCGCACATTCGTCACGTTCTTACTCTGGTAACCGGGCTTACGGCACGACAACATCAAGAATCCCGCCGAGATGTCGAAGAACGCGTATTCGCCCTTGGCATCCGTCTCAGCTTTCTCACTCTCTTCCCGCAGATCCGACATACTCATCATCGCCAGATCCAGCCGCGCTCCCGGGATAGCCCGGCCGCTTGCGTCCGTCACGCGCCCGAACACCGTGTGTTCGCCTGGGTCCACCGGCTCGAGCACCACTTCGACGTTCGCAATGTCGCGGTAGCCATTGGGATGGATCGGCTCACCCGTCGCCGCGAACTTATACCCGTCCTTCCGCGCGACCACCTGGTATTCTCCCGCGGGCAGATGGACGATTTCGAAGCGGCCGTTCTCGTCCGAGCGTGTAGGCCGGAACGCCTTTGGCGCGTCGTTGGACGAGAACAGACTGCTGTAGCTCGGAATGCACAGCACGTCCGCTTTCGCGATCGGCTTGCGGTCCGTGGAAACCACCCGCCCGAACACCGTAGTCCCGGGCGCGCAGAACAGATCCACGCGCGCCACCCGCTGCCGGTCGGTCAAGACAAACGGCGCACTCAACTGCGGCGCCGAAAACTCCGAACTCGCGTACAGATGCCATTCCCGGTTCAGCGGGACGCCGATCAATTCGAAGTATCCGTCCTCTCTGGAGCGGGTAAGCAGAGGCGGCGCCTGTTTGATCGCCGCGTCCATGGCCTGCGATATCAGACTCTCCCCCGTGCACAGCACCACGTCCACGTTGGCCATGGGATCGCCCTTCTGCGTGACCACATAGCCCCACACTTGCCCCGCCACCTCTACGCGAAAGTCGACACCCCGCACCACTTGGCCCGGATCGGCAATGCTCACATCGCGGGTCGGCGCCATACCCGCCGACAGATAGGCCGCGCCGCGCAGGCCCAGCGTCACGGTGTAGCGCCCCGGTACCAATCCGGCAAGGATATACTCACCCCGCTCATTCGTCCGGACGGTCGTCCGGCGGCCTCCTGCGGCGTACACATCGATGCCCTGCGCCCCTTGATTCGTGCCCGACTCGGTAACCCGCCCCTCGATCCGCGCCCCACGGCTCAACACGAAGTCGCGCCGAACCTTCTTGTCGCCCTCTTCCAACACGCACGACTCGTTGTCCAACGCAATGTAGGCCATGTGGCTTACGGCCAGGCGATAGGCCCCCGCGCCATCCACGCGCAACGCATACCGCCCCTGCTTGTCCGTGAACGTGTGGACCGGAGCTTGCTGCGTCTGCTCCATTCCCAACATGCGCGGCACGCACACCACCTTCGCCCGGACGACCGGCTTGTGCGACTCGGCATCGGTTACCGTTCCCCAGATAACCGGACCGTCGGCCGCCTCAACGGCAACCTTCACCTCGACCGGCTCTTCAGTCTCCACCGGCGCGGGACGCCGGCCGGAGCGTTGGTCCGGCCGCGTGGGCACACTTCGTTCCGGACGCTGCTCGTATGAGATCACGGACTCGGGCGGAGCCTCGGGCTTGTCAGGGGCAAAGTACACTGTAGCCAGAACCCCGAGGAGCACAAGAATCCACAGCCCCACGATCCCGTGAATCGCACTGATTCGCCTACGCGGCATACTATCCCATCCAGAAACGGTACGAACCCGGAACCAATCGAACCATCGGCCTCGCCCGGCTCACCCATCCACTTTCATATGACCCGCCGCGGCATGAACGATCACCAACGCACAGTCATCGCTTGATGCGCAGATTCCCGCCTCCTTCGATCAGCCCCTCGGCTTCCTCGCGCGTGCAGTAGTTGAAGTCGCCCGGAACCGAATGGGCCAACGCGCTGAACGCGTTGCCAAACTGCACCCCGTACTCAACCCCCTGCGTCAAGTAGCCATAGATAAACCCCGCGCTGAATGAGTCGCCACCGCCCACGCGATCGATGATCTCCACGTCGAACCGCGGCCCTTCGTATATCTGGCCGTCCGAATACGCCACCGCCCCCCAGGTGTTGCGCAACACGCTGATGTTCTCGCGCAACGTGATCGCTACCGCCTCGAACGAGAACCGCTCCGCCAGTTTCTGTGCCACGATCCCGTACGTCTCACTCGAGATCGCCTTGAACGACTCGTCGTCCACCATCGCGTCACCCGGCGAGTCGCCGGCCACGATCCCAAACACCTTCTTGGTGTCTTCCTCCGTCGAAATGAGAATGTCGATGTACTCCATCATCGGCGTCTGCACCACTTCCGCCTTCTCAGCCAACCAAAGCTTGCCCCTATAATTGAGGTCATACGAAACCGTGCATCCCGCCCTCTTGGCCGCCCGAAGCGCCTCCATCGTCACCTCGGCCGCCGAATCGCTCAGCGCAGGCGTAATCCCCGAACAATGGAACAGCTTTGCGCCCTGGAACACAACGTCCCAATCCACCATCCCCGGCGCGATACGGCTGATGGCCGAACCGACACGGTCGTACAACACCGAACTCGGCCGCGGCGCCGCGCCAAACTCGACAAAGTACAACCCGATCCGATCCTCGTTCGTCCAGACCACGTGCTCCGTGTCTACGCCATGCTTACGCGCCTCATTGTGCATCATGCGGCCCAGCGGGTTCGTCGTCAACCGCGACACCCAGCGGCTCCTCAACCCCAATCGGCTCACCGCCACGGCGACGTTCAGTTCCGCGCCCCCGATCCGCGCGTCCAACCGCGCCGTCTGCTCCAACCGCTCATAGTCCGGCGGCGACAGCCGCACCATCGCCTCGCCAAAAGTCACCACATCGACAGCCATCGCTCTCCCTCGCCCTTCTACCTTGTCAGTCACGCACGCAGCCGCTTCAGCAAATCCTCGTCGGCTCTCGCCAGTAGCCCTCAACGCTCGTATATGCTGTAAGGCTTCGGCCGATCGCCGTCGCGCCACTTAAACACGCTCGCCGACCGGTACTCGCTCCACGTGTTCTCGAACCAGAACTCGCCGCCCGGCACACCGTGTGGCGTCCCGACCTGCGTCTCGAAACGTTCCACGCCTCCATCGTAGCACACCCCCAGAATCTCCCCTCGCAAAGCCAGATTCTCGGGAATGAATCGCCACTCCCCGCCCAGCCTCGAATGCGGGAGTGTGCCGGAGGCGTCGGCAACCAAATGGGACCCGCGCGATCCGCTTCCGCGGTCGAGCAGCGCGGCGACGGCTTCCAGAAATCCCAGTTGAGCCAACGCCAACTCGCGCACTTCGACCGCCTCCAGATAGCCCTTGTCCCCCGGACGCAACCCGTTCTCGCAGATGCCCCGCCATTCCCGCCGTGCCCCCGTCAACGCATCTCGAATCCCCGCCACCGAACGCACCATCCCCGCGTATTGACTCATGCGGCGCTGAACGCTCCCCTTCACTGCACGGCAATCGGCCGCCTCCGATGACATGGCCTTCACGCGGCCAATCTCCCCCGCAAACCGCGCCACCGTGTTGGCCGCCAACGACGTAAAATCCTCCGTCGATAGACCCCGCTCGTAATACACGTGCGCAATCCGTTGCGCCGCCCGCAGACTCCCTACCTGCCCCGCGTTGAGCGCCGAACCACCTGGCCGTTTCACACCATGGGTGCCCGCCAATTCACCCACCACGAACAACCGCCGCACCGTCGACTCCCACCACGCGTCAACGGCGAACCCACCGTTGCAGTGCTGTGAGCAAACGCCGATGGGCAGCGGCTCCTTCCACAGATCGACACCCCGCTGCGCATACAGGTCGATGCTGGGCTGATTCATGTGCGCCAATCGCTCGATCGGCAACGCCTGCGTAGCCCCCGACTTGTCGAGATAGACCCGGGCCTCCTCGCCCAGGCACCCCGGCTCGAACCCCGAGGGGTTCGAGCGCAGGTCCATGTAGACCCGCCGCCCCTCGTTGATCATTTCGTTCTGTACCAAAATATCGATCAGCGACGAACCATGGCCCGCCACCTTGTCGTGGTCAAACGGCCACTGATACCCCTTCAAGAAAATGTCCGTCGCCAGCGTCCCCATCGACTCGAACCAAGGCGTCAGAAACTCCCGCTCATCCTCCCCGTTCTCGTCCGTACTGAAATAGCGGGGAATCACTTGCTGATACGTGCCCGACAGGTTCCACCGGGGCTCGAGCGACGCCAGCCCGAACTGCGACTCGGTCAGATTGTGCGCCAGCGCTCCCGCCTCGAACAGCGCGGCATAGGGCCCCATCTGCCCCTTCGGATACACCGAGATCTCATACAAGTCCCCCGGCCCACCCCCCGCCATCACCACGTTGCGGCAGTTGAACAGCACCAGGCCATGGTGCACCGTATCCTGCTCGCGCATGTCGGCGCACAACAGCCCGCACGCCCCCGACTCGTCGCGAATCACCGCAAGCACGTGATAGCGGTTGAAAATGGGAATCCCGTAGCGCTTCAATTCCGCCAGCAGCTTCTGCACCATGAACCGCGACGTCCAAGGCCCCGCCGACGTCGCACGCTGACGCGGGTCGTGGTCCGTCTTGTACCCCACAAACCCGCCCCGCGCATTGTGCGGAAACGGCACACCCGCGTCGATCAAATGGTAGAACCCCCGCAACGAATTCTCGCCTTCCGCCAACGCCACGTCCGCATGCGTACACCCGCCGTCCGTCAGCGTCCGGGCGAAATCGGCCGGCGCGTCCGGCTCGGCCCCATGCGTGCCCAGCTTGTAGTAGGTCTGTTTGTCCGAGCCCGAGTTGTTCGACGTACCCAGCCCCACACCCCGCGTCACCAACGCGACCTCGTCGGCGGGCGCGGCCACCCCGGTCTCCTCCATCTCGCGGAATAGCCGCGTGGCACAGTTCAACCCCGCCGCCCCGGAACCCACCACCACCGTGTTAAGCGAGTACACCGGGAGCTTCAGCCCTGCAATATCGAGTTCGTCGCGAACGATCATACGTCTTCCCCGCTTACAGCCGCGTCATCCCGAAACCGCCGCCGACCTCGATGGTCTCACCCGTCGAATAATCCAGCAATCCCCGCCCAAACGCCGACACCACCTTCGCCACGTCCTCGGATTGGCCCCACCGCTTGGTCGGCAGCAGGCCCTCCGCGATCAGCTTGTCGTACTTCGCCGTCACCGCATCCGTCATCCGCGTCGCGATGATACCGGGCCTGATTTCGATCACCGGGATGTCGTATTCCGAAAGACGATCGGCGTACAACTGCACCGCCATGCTCAACCCCGCCTTCGTGATGCAGTAATCGCCCCGCGCCGGGGTCGATGCAAACGCCGAAATCGATGTAATGAACGCGATGCGCGGCGTCTCGACCACCCCCGCCTCCTTCCACGCGATCATCCGCTTCGCCGCAAGCTGCGTCAGGAAATACGGCCCGCGCAGGTTGATCCCCATCAGGCGGTCGAAACTCTCCTCCGTCGCCTCCAGCAAGTCCCGCCGCTCCTTCGGCGCCACCCCCGCGTTGTTCACCAGCAGGTCCAGCCGCCCGAAACGCTCTGCGATGAACTCAACCAACGCCGCCCGATCCTCCCCGCACGAAACGTCCGCCCGAAACGCCTCCGCGCAACCTCCCGCCGCCTCGATCTTCGCCTTCACCTCATACGCGCCATCTTCGGTATTCGACGGATCCATCGAAACCCCATTGACCACCACCGAGTACCCATCCTGCGCCAACCGCAACGCGATCCCGCGCCCAATACCATGCCCAGACCCCGTGACCAGCGCCACGCGCCCTGATTCCGTCGTCATCAGTCCGTTCTCCTCTCAACGCACACGTCATCCAATTATTCTTTAGCCTACTGCTTTCGGCCACCGATCTCCACTCCGGAGGCCATTCGCTCACTGTCCGCAGTCTCGCTCGCTACTTCTTTCTTTTCGCGAGAAAAAGAAAGAAGCAAAGAAAAGCGATATGCGCTTCGCGCACGAGCCCCAAGGGGCGACAGCGGCTTGGTACTGAGCCACGTGCTAAGCGTCCCGCCGCATCTTCCGCGCCAGGCTCATTCCGGTCAGAATCAGCGCCATGAACAAAGGGCACACAGCCACCAGCGCAAGCCCCAGGTTCAGCCGCGTCTGACCCGCCACCACACCCACCACCCACGGCATCACGATGCAGCCCGTATTACCCATGGCCGACAACATGCCGTACATCGAAGCCCCGCCCCGCGGAAACCGGTCGCCCGCCAAGCCCAGCGTCGTCGGCCAGAAACACGCCCCCGTGAACCCCAGCACGACGCACGCCGTCAACGCAACGGGTGGACTTGTGGCGAAGGAACCCGTGAGGATCAGCGCAGCCGATGCGGCGCAGCAAACCAGCATGATGGGAATCGCACCCACGTGGCGGATCAAGAAACCCACCAGCACCCGCCCCACCACCATCGACACCGAGAACGCCGCAAGAGACGCCCCCGCGATGTCCTTCGGGTAACCCAGTCCCCGTTCCGCATAGGCCGGAAGCCACTGCACCATTCCGATCTCCATCGCTCCACCCAGAGCGATCACCGCCAGCGTCGCCAGGAAGAACGGGTGACGTAGCATCGCGCCCATCGTTTCGCACTCGGCGTCCTCGTGGATCAACCTGGGCGCTTTCACGAACACGAACCCCGCCAGCAGGCAAGCGGGGAAGACGATCATGCCCAGCGACAC
>JAACEL010000620.1 GCA_011682535.1 Nitrospiraceae bacterium
GCCTACGCACGCTTGGCGGGCGAAATTCTGGGTTCGCGGTCACGCTACCTTTGCGTATCGATGGACGAGATCCTCGCGACGGGCAAGGCCAACGAAGGCGGCCTGCGGTTCATCTGCGAGCACATGTGCATCGATTCCGCGAAGGCCCGAAAAGAACTGGGCTACGAACCGCAGTTCGACGTACGCGCCTCATTGCGTGACACTCTGGGCTGGATGAGTGAGCGAGACCACGAATGGGGCCGCCTGGTGGATGGCCCTACTGAATGACATCCAAGAATATCCCAGCGCAACAAAGGGATGCAGTTCAACGCAATGACAGATGGGCGAAAATCGGGGACTGTACCAAGCGAGGCGCGCAAGCGACGAGACGGGATTGTCCCCGATTTTCAATTTTAGTTGGTAAACGTCCTATTTACAGGTCCATCAACAACCAATTACACCCACAACTGATCCGCGAAGATCCATAGTATCCGCGAAAATCCGCGTCCCATTACTCCACACCAGCAACGGCCTCTGGGCAAGGGGGCTTTTTCGACAACTTCACAGTCACCGCTTATTGGTCGCTTGGGCCTACTCCCCAATCTCCAGGAATGTCCCCGCGATATGGCGTAGGCCGTTTTCTTGGTTGAAGTAGTAGACGGCGAGGATGCGGCCATCTTTGGTCATGGTGGCCCAGGGATAGCCGAGATCGCCGCTGCCGCCGTCGTCCCGCAGGACGATCTCCCCGGCCGTCGCGTAGTCGGTGCATTCGGCATTCAACACACGCGCGCGGATGCCGTAGGGTTCATGGCGGTAACCATACACAAGGAACACGCGATCATCGGGCAGGCGTAGCGCGTAATGTGGATGCCCCTGAAATCCGCTGTCTTCCCACGGCTCGAAGCTCTTGCCGCCGTCTTTTGAACGCGCGATGACGGTGTGGTCGTCGAAGTTGGCGGTTCTTATGAAGGCCACGAGGTCGCCGCTGGGCGTTTCATAGAGCGAGGTTTCGTTGAACGAGGCCTTTTCGTCCTCGGCGATGAGGCATGCGTAGGTCCAGTTGAGCCCGCCGTCGTCGGACGTCATCAGGTGCACGGAAGTCAAGCGTGGCTCCAGCGCGCTCTGTGAAGCGACGGCCCAGTACAGACGCCCGTTCTTGCCTTGGCACATGGCGCCGCGGTTGTAGGCCGGACACGGCTCATTGACCATGTTCGTCGTCACGCACCCGGGCACTGGCGGCGGGATGATGGGCTCGCCCCAGGTATGCCCGCCGTCTTCCGAGCGCAGCAGATAGCCGCCCATAAACACAAACGGGCCATGCGCCAACGAAGACTCGACTTTCTTCTCTCCACCGGACCGCATCAGGCACCAGCCGTAGCTGCTGCAGATGATCGAGTTGTCCTGCAATTGAACCATACAGGGATCCTGCGAACCGCCGAAGGGGTGCGCAAAGAGGAGCTTGGGATCCTTACTCCACGTCTCCCCGTTGTCCGAGGAGCGCACCGTTACGAGGTAGCTGTTGGGGTCGGTGTGCGAGGAGTTGCCGTCCTGCAGCCAACGGCGTTCAGGCGCGCGGCGAAAGGCCAGCACGAGTTCCCCATCCGGCCGAGCCACCACGGACGGAAAGGCGCTGTAGAATCGCTCGTCCTCGTAGATGATTATATCTTTCGTTTTCCTGATAGCCGCGGGAGCGCCCCCGTCCTCCTGGGCAAAGGCTTGCTTGGCGAGACCGGCGATCGCGACCATGAGGAGTACACACACGATGACTTTCATTGTTCTTCCTTCCTTTCAGAGTCCGATGGTAACCAAGCGCGTGCTGATTGTAGCCGGCATGCTTCAATGCGGCAAGCCGGATTGCCGTCAACGCGCCCTCAACACACTCACGAAGTGATGAGCAACTGCCCGATCAGTCCGAATAGAAATCCCGCGACCGCACCCAGCGGCGGCGCCCAATCGCACTCCAGATGGGCTTTAGGAGCAATGTCCTCGAACATGAGATACAGGATCCCGCCCGCGGAAAACAGCATGATCGCATGGACGACCGCCGGGTAGGACGACAGCCAGAAGAACCCGGCCAGGCCCACCAAGGGGCCGATGGGCACGAACCCCACGAAGATGGCAAGGATCACCTTACCGCGCATTTGTCCCGAGGCGGCCAGTTCCCGGTACGCGTTGAAGGCCTCCGGGACACTCTGAAGTGCGATGAGCAGCGCCAAAAACGGTCCCAGTCCGCCCCCGTGAGCGAACAGGGCGCCCAAGGCCAACGCTTCCGGGAGGAAATCCGACAGCATCGCAACGAGTTGGGCCGCGGAAGTTTTCGCGCGGTTGAGCAGTATATCCAAGACGCAAAAAGCCACACCGCCCCCCATCATCGACCCAATGACGCCGATCAGCGGAAGCCCCTTGACGCCTTCAGGCACCAGGACGAGCGCAACCGCGGAGAAAAGCACGCCTCCGCCAAAAGCCATGATACCATGTCTGACCTCACGCTCCAGCCATCTCGGCCTGATCCGCTCCACACAGGCCAACGCACCGCCCAACGGCATGGCGGCCCCGGCCAGCGTGGTGAACACAATCACCTTTAGGAAGTCCGACATGCACCTCTCCTCTCAAGACCAGCGTCTTAGGGCTCGTGCAAGAATAACTCCACCGTTTTCGCATCTCATCTTCACGCCATCTTCGAGCGCTTCTCAATCGCAAGAACCTCAAAATAGCGGGC
>JAACEL010000196.1 GCA_011682535.1 Nitrospiraceae bacterium
TCCTTTTTCTCCTCCACGACGAACACGTACCGCCGCGCGTTCTCTTCCAGCACGGCGTCTTTGGGAACGAGCAGTGCGTTTTCGTGGGTGTCGATGATCAACCGCACGCGCGCGAACGCTCCCTCGTGCAGCCGGCTCAGCGTCTCCTTGTCGAAGTCGAGCGTCACCTTCACCAATCCGCTAACCGGGTCCACGTTCGGATTCACGCGGCGCACCGTGGCCACGAACTCTTCATTGCCCAGCGCGTCAAGAGTTACCTTCGCCTGCTGCCCTTTGTGCAGATTTTGCAGACGGCGTTCAGGGGCATTGATCCGTAGCAGGTAAGAGGAAGGATCGACGATGCTGAACACCGGCGTTCCGACGGACACCAACTGGCCCTCCTGCACGGCGCGCTGCGTGACGATTCCGCCGAGCGGGGCGCGGACCGTCAACTTTCCCAACTGGACGCGCTGCGTTTCCAGCGTGGCCAGCGCCTGCTCATAGGCAAACTTGGCGTTGTCCCGCTCAACCTCGGCCATGATCCCGTCTTTGAAGCCTTGCGCCGCTCGGTCATACTCCGTCTTGGTCTGGCGGATGTTCACTTCCGTCTGCCCGATCTGCGCCAAGACCTCGGCCCGGTCCAGCTCCGCCAACACCTGGCCCGCGCTGACCCGGTCGCCTTCCTCGACATAGACCTTCAGGCACTCTCCCACGCCTTCCGCCGTCACCTGAACCTGGTCTTCGGCTTCCACGCGGCTATTCGTCTCAAAATGCGAGGAGATGTCGGCCCGCCTCGGCAGCTCGGCCTGAATCGGGATCACGATTTCCGTGTCTGCTTTCTCCTCGTTCTTCTTCTCAGGCTCGTCCCCATTGCCCTTGTTCGGCCACAGCCCGCAGCCGGTCCAGGCCACGCACGATAGGGCCAACAGAATCAATAGCAATGACTTACGCATGTTTCCTCCGAATGTCTCGCTGGCGCTCCCTTCTGAACCGCCCGCGCTGTCACACGCCCTGTTTCCTTCCGCCTACAACTGCACCTTCCGCGGCCGCCACCTTGGCTGAAGGCGCGTGCGCCCACCCAAGCCACCCCCATAACCCATTACCGCCGACAAGGTTTAGACTGGCATTCCCGCGAACAGGTTTCACTATCCTTATGATATACAGGATCGCCAACCCCACCCAAATGATCCTCACATTATACCGAAATCGCACTTTCCGGTTTCAGGCCGCTCCAAGATCCAACCATCGCCCGCTACGGGCTCGTACAAGAACCAACTCTCCCGCTCCCGGCTTCTTCGCGGTTTGGAGTGATGTTGTTCGCGATCTTCTGGAAGGGTGCCGTATAATCGCGTCTTCGTGACCTCAATCTGGTTACCCACCTGAAGACGAGGCGTTGCGGCGCCCCATCCGGAGATTTGCCATGGCATTGCTCGTCGATATTCCCGCAATCGGCCCCATCACTACGGATTCGGGATTCGTGCCGTTGGAGGCGTGTTCGGATGGCGTGTTTGCGGTGGGTAAGGACGGGGTGGTGTCGATTACGGCGACGGGGGATCGGAAGGTGGAGTTCATCGCGTTTGCGGAGCACACGCTGGCGTATGTGAAGTCGGCGTTGGGGTATCCGGCGTATTACCCGGTGCATCCGGTGGCGTTGGAGAAACCGGTGCGGGCGGTGTTGATGGATCTGGACGGGACGAGCGTGCGCAGCGAGGAGTTCTGGGTCTGGGTCATCGAGAGGTCGGCGGCCAGCTTGCTGGACAATCCGAAGTTCGAGCTGGAGGAGGCGGACGTGCCGTATGTGTCGGGACACAGTGTATCGGAACACTTACAATACTGCATCGACAAGTATTGCCCGGACAAGACGGTGGAGGAGGCGCGGGGCTACTATTTCGAGCATACGGGGCGTGAGATGAAGGCCATCATGGAGGGCGGGGGCCGGGAGGGGGCGTTCACGCCGTCGCCGGGGTTGAAGGAGTTCCTGCATGCGCTCAAGGACAAGGGTGTGAAGATCGGGTTGGTGACGTCGGGCTTGTACGAGAAGGCGTGGCCGGAGATCCTGTCGGCGTTCCGTACGCTGGGCATGGGCGATCCGACGGAGTTCTACGACGCGATCGTGACGGCGGGGTTCGCCATGCGCAAAGGGGAAGTGGGTACATTGGGCGAGTTGTCGCCGAAGCCGCATCCGTGGTTGTACGCCGAGACGTGCCGGGTGGGGCTGGGCATCCCGTTCGAGGCGCGCAATTCGGTGGTCGGGATCGAGGACAGTGGCGCGGGGGTGTGTTCAATCCGGCTGGCGGGATTCCCTACGATTGGATTCGGGGGCGGCAACCTGGTCGAAAGCGGCACGCGTGAACTGTGCGAACACTACTGCGAGACGTTCGAAGAAATCGCCGCCGCTCTCGAGTGACCGGCGGGGGTTACGCCATGTAGTTGAGCATGGCGTCGGCCGTGCGTCCGACTGACCCGTCCGTGCGCAGGAAGGAGGAAATCTGCGCGATACGGTTGCCACCGGCGGCCGTCTGCGACACGTTCTTGTAGCCCAACCGAATCTCCGCTATGCCGGCGTCCTTCAAACTCAACAACTCGCCCGGATCCGTCTTGCCGTTGCCATTGTCGCGGAACAACACGAGTTTGTCGAAGCTCGCGTCCTTCGCATTGATCACGCCGTCGCCGTTGTCGTCCAACTTGGCCAACTCCGCGAAGCCGTTGGCCGCACCGTGCTGTTCGCCGAACAGCTCTTTGCCGTTGTCGATGATGCCGTTGCCGTTCCGGTCGAGCGCCAGGAACGCGTCGCCCCCGGTCACGAAGGCCGTTTGCACCTTGGATCCGTTGCCCAGCAGGTCGAACTTCGCCCCGTTGCGGTAGTTGCTCAACTCGAAACCGTCGCCGTCGAGGTCGAACATCACCGGGTCGGCTTCTTTCACGGCGGCGCCCTCGATGGTGATCTCGGCGGAGAACTCGAAACTGAACTCCATCTGGATGTTAAAGCTCGTGGCTTGTGCTTGGGAGGCGTTCGCGGGATAGGGGGCTTGGGGGGCTTGGGCGGCGTCCGCCGCGGTTGCCCCCGCCGGTCCGCTCAACAGACCCGAGGCGTAGATCTCGTTGATCAACTCGTCGAAAGCCGTCTGGAAGTTGGCGCCGCCGCTGAAGAAGCCGTCCAACAGCGCGAACATCTTGTTCACGATGTCGTCGGCGTTGTCCAACACGTCCCGGGCGAATCCCAGGAACTTGTCCATGTCGCCAGCGCCGGCCTGTTCCGCTTCCGAAGCCTTCGCGAACCCGTTCAGGGCTTGGCCCGATAGGGTCATCGACATCTCGAAGCGCGCCGATACCTTCCGGCTCGCCTCCACGTAGGTCTCTTGCGTGGCGCCTTCGAGACCCTTGGCGACGGCGTTCGTGCGCTGCTGGAATGAAACCAGTTCCTCCGCCCGCGATTCCGCGAAGAAACTGAAGGTCAGTTGCGACTCCTGCGTGCCCTCGCCTGCGCCGTCGTCCCCCTGACCGCCCGAGGCCTGCTGGAACTCGAACGCCATGGCCACGCGCTGCATTTCGGCGTAGTACATGCTCGCGGCTAGGTGTTCACCGGCTTGAACTTCTTTCCCAGCAACGGGATCGGGTTCTGTGGCAGGTTTCGCGGCACCCGCCTTTGGGCCACGCGAAGACGCCATGTTGAAGGCCTGCACCTGTGAAAAACTGTCGGCAAGCAGGAGTTGTTGGAGTGACTGCAGAGGAAGAGTTCCCATTGTGTGATCTCCGGACCGTCCCATCGGTCGCGCAAAGCTCATCCGTCGCTAAACGGATTATCGGCAGATTCTCGAAATTCTTTAGGCTAAGGCGCCCGCGTGTGCGCACCCACGGCGACTCCGCCGCCCAAACCGGGTACTTCGGGCGCGCATGAGTTGCGCTCCACATTCAGCCGTCCGTTCGGTTCTTGTCGGTGACGTCAAAGAAACGTTAGAATTCAAATGATTGACGTGATGAAATATCAGATGGACTAGATTTCAAGAATCATGTCCATCCTGTTATCTGGTCGAGAAAAGGACATGAGTGTTGCACCGTTTCTTGTGAGGAGCCGAAAAACTTGAGTGCGGAGCCGTCATTTGCTATGATCGACCGTCTTGCGGTTCAATCTTGCACGGCAAAAATGGAAGTCCTGTATACGGAGGAAAATGTCTTGAGAACGTATGAGACACTGTACATCATCCATCCGGATGTCACGGAAGACGATGTGCAGGCGATGTCGAACAAAGTCGAATCGCTCGTAACCGAGGCGGGCGGCGAAATCGTCAAGTCGGAGATCTGGGGCAAGCGCCGGTTGGCCTATGAAGTGCGTACGTGCCGGGAAGGTTACTACGTCTTGCTTCGTTTCTCGGCGCCCGAGACGTTCATCGAGACCCTCGATAGCCACTTCCGGCTGGCCGACCAAGTCATCCGCTATCTGCTGATCCACATGGACGAGAATGCGTTGCGTCTCGAGGCCAGCCAGAAGAAGCGCAAAGAGGCCGAGATCCGCAACAGCGTCGCGGCGGCCCGTTCGCGCGCAGGCCAAAGCGGGGGAGCGCCCGCGAGTGCGCCTGCTGCCGCACCGGCCGAAACACCGGCCGCGGCCCCGGCGCCCAGCGCTGAGATCGCCCCCGAGTCCGAACAACCGGCCCCTGAGGCCGAACAACCGGTCGCTGAAGCCGCTGAACAGGACTGACCCCGCGTGGGTGAAGCGCCACAGGGCTAACCCGCACGAAGAGCGAAGGAGGAACGGATGGCCGATCTAAGAATGCCCGATGTGAACAAAGTCACGCTGGCCGGACGCCTGACACGCGATCCCGAACTTCGTTATACGTCGTCGGGAACCGCACTATGCAAGATGGGGCTGGCCGTGTCGCGATTCTACAAAGGCCGCGACGGAGAACGTAAGGAAGAGACTACCTATCTCGACGTGACGGCGTGGGACAAGCAAGCCGAGTATCTGGGCCAGCGCCTGCGCCAGGGAAGCCCCGTTTTTATCGAAGGCAGCCTCAAGCAGGAATCTTGGGAAGACAAGCAGACTGGCCAGAAGCGTTCGAAGATCTCCGTCACCGCGCGGCGTGTCCAGGAACTGTCGTGGTCCGACCGCGGACCGGGCCCCGGACCGACTGGGCCCACCGCACCCGAACCTCGGCCGCCTGAACCCGGCGCGCCCGGCAACGAAGGCCCCGTGGCCGAAGACGACATCCCCTTCTAGGGCATTTACGTAAGAGGAGTTTCAGTTACCATGGCGAGAGCACCAAAGGGACGCGCTGGCGCGAAGAAGAAAAAAAAGAAGAAGCGCTCAACACGCACCAAGGTCTGCCGGTTGACGGTCGATCGGGTCGAATTCATCGACTACAAAGACGTCGCAATGTTGAAGCACTACGTCACCGAGCGGGGCAAAATCATCCCCCGGCGCATCACCGGCGCCACGGCCAAGCACCAGCGCATGCTGACGCGTGCCATCAACTTGGCCCGCCAGATTGCCCTGTTGCCCTACTCGGCAGACTAAGATTTCCCGTGGCCTGTTGAGGCCGCGACACTGATGATGCCGGCGACGCAGCCCGCCCCGTGGCGGGCTCACGCCGCCGTTATTGACCGCCCGGGTTCAGCGCATGAGACCATATCTACTGACCGCGGGCGCCCTTTTTCTCGGGTGCGTGCTGGCCGCCTTGCTGGGGTTGTACCTCATAGGCTTGGCCTTGTTTCCAGTTCCCGTCGCCTTTTACATGGCACGCGGACACACCCGCGAGGCCAAGGGTTTGGTGGCATGCGCCGCACTGGCCGGCGTATGCGTGGCGTGGGTGCCGATGACCGGCTTAGGCGTCTGGCAAGCCGCCCTGTCCGGGGCCGTAGTGGCCTCTGTCGGGTTGCCGCTGGGCTATGGCATACTACATCGATGGACATACGGCTGGACCGTCACCGCCATGGCGGTGATCGCCGGCGCGCTGGTGATAGGCGGCGCGGTTGTCACGTGGCCGCAGTGGGTGGCACACTGGGACGCCCAGTATGACCTGCTGCTCACCCAACAGTTGAAACTGCAAGAAGAAGCCGGAGACAGCGCCGAACGCATCCGGGTCAACACCGAAATACTGCGCGCCGTTAAGGAAGCGTGGCCCAAGATTGGCCTGGGCCTGACGATGTTCGCTCTGCTGGTGGTCACGTGCGCGGGCCTGTCCTTCGCCGCCGGATGGATGCGCCGCAGGTTCGAAATCGAAGGTCTGCGAGGCTCGTTCAAGACAATGCGCACTTCCGAGTGGCTTATCTGGGTGGTGATCGCCGTCGCTCTGGTCTGGTACGTCGACCGGAAATGGTTCGACTCCTCCTGGAGCGTGGTCACCATGAACGCCGCCATCGGCCTGGCCGCCATATACTGGCTCAACGGCTTCTCCGTGCTGCTGTACGCTCTGAGCAATCTGCGGCCGCCGTTCTTCGTCTACTTGGCGATCGTGGTAATGCTGGTAATGTTTAGACTACATCCGGTACTCTGTTGCGTCGGCCTGTTCGACACGTGGAGCGATTTCCGCCGCATTGTCGACGGCGTCATCGAAAAGCGCCGCCAGGCCGCCGAAACCAATTCGAATGACGAGTAATCAGGAACAAACGCCGCATCGTATGCGTGCAACGAACTGCCGAGAGGCAAGGAAGTAAGGGGAGAGCAATCTCATGAAGGTTATTCTGACCCAGGACGTGCCCAACGTGGGCGAGATCGGCGCCGAGGTCAACGTCGCCAATGGGTTCGCGCGCAACTACCTGTTGCCCAGAAAGCTCGCCGTGCGCGGCGATTCCGGCAGCGCCAAGCAAATCGAGCACGAGATGCGCATCATCCGCCGCCGCGAAGAAAAGCAACGCGCCGCCTACGCGGAGATCGCCAAGACGCTCGAAAGCGTCACCGTCGAGGTCAAGGCCCGCGCGGGCGAAGAGGACAAGCTGTTCGGCTCTATCACCACCAGCGTGATCGCCGAGAAACTTGCCGAACAGGGACACACCATCGACCGCAAGGCCATCCGCCTTGAAGAGCCGATCCGATCCCTGGGCATCTTTACCGTGCCGGTACGTCTGGCCAGCGGCATCGAAGCCAACATCAAAGTGTGGGTCAACCCCCTCGAAGAAGAGGAAAAGGCAACCGCGTAACGTGGCTGTGCGCCCGGATTCCGGCACCACCTACGAACGGGTTCCGCCACAGAACGTAGAGGCGGAACAGGCCGTACTCGGGGCCATGCTGCTCAACCGCGAGGCTGTCGGGATCGCCATCGAGGTTCTCGGTGAAGACCCCGCCGACATGTTCTATGTCGAGGCCCACCGGTTTATCTACGCCGCCGCTGTCGGGTTGTATCGGCGCAACGCCCCGGTCGATGAACTCACGCTATTCCAGCAGCTCGCCGCCGATGGGCACGCCAACGACTTCGGCGGCGCCAGTTACCTCGCCGAGCTTACCGGTTCCGTGCCCACGTCGGCCAATGTCGAGTACTACGCTAAGTTCGTGCTCGACACCGCCATCCTGCGCAAACTGATCCAGTCGTGCTCGCAGATCGTCGGGGCGGCCTATGAGCACTTGGGCGAGGCGGGCGAACTGCTCGACAACGCCGAGTCGGCCATCTTCTCCATCGCCCAGTCGCGCGAGGTCAACCCGATCGCCAAGGTCGGCGAACTCATCACGGACGCCGTCGAGCGCATCCAGGCGCTCATCGACTCGCACACCGGCATTTCCGGGCTCCCCACGGGCTATGATCGCCTCGACAAGATGCTGTCGGGCCTGCAGCCGTCCGACATGGTCGTGCTCGCCGCCCGCCCCTCCATCGGCAAGACGGCCCTTGCCCTCAACATCGCCCGCCACGCCGCCATCGATAACGGCAAGGGCGTGCTGATGTTCAGCCTCGAAATGTCGAAGGAACAGTTGACCCAGCGCCTGCTGTGCATGGAAGGGCGCATCAACTCCGCATGGCTGCGCGAGGGATTCCAAGCCAGAGACAGCATGGAGAAGGTTACCGCCGCCGCCGGACGCGTCTACCCCGCCCCCATCTACATCGACGACACCGCCAACGTCACCATGCTCGAGATCCGCTCCAAGGCACGCCGCCTCATCGCCCAACACGACGTCTCGCTGATCATCATCGACTATCTGCAGCTCATGAGCGGATCGAGCGGATCGCGCCGCGCCGAGAACCGCCAGGTCGAGATCTCCGAGATCTCCCGCGGCATCAAAGTACTCGCCCGCGAGTTGCACGTCCCCGTCCTGGCCCTCTCGCAACTCAGCCGCGAGGCCGAACGGGACGACAAGGGCGTGCCCAAGCTGTCCCACCTGCGCGAATCGGGCTCGATCGAGCAGGACGCCGACGTCGTCTTGATGCTCTACAAGCCCCCGGCCCACAGACGCCAGAGCGAAGGCGACGAGCCGGGCGATGAGAATCTCATCAAACTGAGCATCGCTAAGCAGCGTAACGGCCCCACCGGCACCATCGACCTGCTGTTCCTGCGCGACATGCAGCGCTTCGAAAACCCCGTCGAAGGGCCGATAGCCGAAGATGCCGCCATGACCGGCACTTACCCCGGCGATGACGACTACGATGACTACGGCGGCGAGGAAGACTACGGCGGCGATGAAGACTAGTGTCGCGTCATGCTTGAGATGCCGCCTATCTG
>JAACEL010000621.1 GCA_011682535.1 Nitrospiraceae bacterium
GACCAAGGCCTATTCGTCGGCTCGGGCGTCATCGAAGCCGGATGCAAAACCGTCATCGGACAACGGCTCAAACAGTCCGGAATGGCATGGACCGTACGCGGCGCAAACGCCATCGCCACACTACGTTGCGTCGTACAATCACGACGATTCGAAGACTACACCATCCGACAGTTTTCGCCTCCTTCCGGTAAGTAACCATTGGGGCCACCGCGCCCCGAACAGGAAACGATGGGCGGCAATTGACGGAGTCGAGCATGGGCCAGGCCACCCTCAACTATTCGAACAAGGATTACGAGTCGCTCAGGCGAGAATTGATCGCCCGAGTGCCTCAATTGACCGACCGTTGGACGGACTTCAATGCGTCGGACCTGGGCGTGGTGCTGCTCGAACTGTTCTGCGGCGTCGGCGACATGCTGGCCTACTACCTCGACGCGCAAGCTGCAGAGGCCTTCCTGCCCACCGCCCGTCAACGTCAGAACATCATCAACCTCTGCAAACTCATTCATTACCGGCTGGACACCCCGGTGGCGGCAACGACCACGCTGCTCAAGGAGGAACTGGCCGAACACATCGAATGGCCCCGCCGCTCCTGCGTGCGCTCATGACGCTCCGCATTCAAGTTGGTTATGAACACTTATCGAAAGCCCACGTGCACAAATTCTTGTGATGAGCCAACTGTGTTTGGGCGTGGCACCCACGTCATACACCATAAAGCAAGGCCAGGATGATGACCCTTAGCTCCAAGACACACCACTAAAGCGCTTCAAGAAATTCTGTAGCCTGTGGCCCTCCCGGCAGTTCGGTGGCTTCGAACATGGCTTTGGCGTTTTCGAGGCGGACGTCCCAGTGGATTTCGGTGCTGGAACCCATGAAGTAGCCGCGCCCGCCGGTGGTTTCGATGGCTTCGCGGCAGGCGGCGCGGACCTCTTCGGGAGTGCCGAGGGCGAGTAGCTGGCTGACGTCGATGCCGCCGGCGAGGAACAGGTTGGGATACTTCGCGCGCACTTCTTTCACCGTCATTCCGGCGAGAACTTCAATAGGGTTGAGTCCGTCGATACCGGCTTCAACGAGGTCGTCGAGTACGTCCCAGAGGTTACCGTCGGAGTGGAAGAGACATACGCAGCCGGCCTCGTGCCAGACGTCGTTGAGGCGTTTGAGGCGGGGGGCCCAGTGCTGGCGGAGCCAGTTGGGATCGAACATGGTGCCGGTCTTGTGGGCGATGTCGGTGTAAGTGAGGGCGATAGGGATGTAGTGGGGGTCGGCGATGGCTTTGGCACGGCGCACCTCGGAGGCACTGAGGGCTTCAAGCCATTCGTCGACGACGTCGGGCCGCAATAGGAGCAGTTCAGTGAACAATTCCATACCGGTGGCCCAGTACATCCATTCGAGTCCGACACCGCTCTCGAGTACGAACACGGTGGGATCGCCGCGTCCGGTGGGGTCGCCTTCGGCGAAGTCGGCCCACTTGGCTTCGACGTGGTTATGGATGCTGCGTGTGTACTCGCCGTCGAAGGTCTGGGCGTTGGCCTCACGGATGCGTTCACCGGCCCAATCGACAAGCGTGTCGAGATCGTGGAACGGGCGCTCGAGCAGCCAGCCGGTCCAACGCTCGTGCCGAAACCGTATGCCGTCGCTACGCATCTCCTCGCGCGGACGCTGCGGCCCGCTCACCATGCGGGTCATGTCAAGGGCGCGCCCCACGGCGACGCCGACAAGGTGATCGCCGTTCTCGTAGGTAAGAGGCTCGCCGGCGTAGTGCTCGATGATGGCGTCGTTCTGAATGATGTCGTATAGAGGAACGCGGTCCGTTTCTTCAAAGCGAATGGTCCTGAGCACGCGTTCGCGCTTGGTCATGTCCGCCATGGGAATTGCTCCTTTCCGCTCAACGTGAGAATCGCACCGCCCCGGTGTCTACCAACGCCGACACTCGCGGTCACCGTTCTCTTTTGTGCAGTGTAAACTCGTCGATGATGGAGCCATCGAGACGGATGGCGCGCATGTGGAGGACGTCGCCCGTCACGTCGATCCGGCAGAAGTGATGGGTGGTTTCGGTTTGGACGGTCTCTTTGCCGGCGACCGGGGTGCTAGCGAGGAGCACCCCTCCCCCTCCGGTCACGACGTGGTGTAAAGCGCCCAGGTCGTGGTGTTCGTAGGCATGAACGTGCCCGGTGAAGGCGATGTCGACGCCGTATTGTTCGAACAGGGGTAGCAGGTTCTCGCGCACCGTCGGGTTCCGATACGATTCGCGGGGGGCATAGGTGCGCAGGGGTTTGTGGAAGAAGGCGACGAGGAAGCGGCTTTCGGCGGCGTGGGCCTTGAGATCTTCGGCGAGCCAGGTGTGTTGGTCACTGCCGGGGGCGGTGTCGTCTTGGGTCGACAGGGAGACAAAGTGGACCCCGGCGTAGTCGAAGGCGTACCAGTTCCGGGAGGATACGGTGCCGAAGTCGAAGTACTGCTCGTAGCGTTCAGGACCGCCGCGGGCCTCGTGATTGCCCAACCCGATGAGGTAGGGGCGGGTGGTGGCGAACGGAGTGATGTGGCGCAGGAACTGGCGCCATTGCCAGCCGTGGCCCTGTCCAGGATTCTCGACGATGTCGCCGGTGCTGATGATGAAGGAGACGGGTGACTGTTCGTCGCTGCGCCGCATGGCGCGGATGACGGCGGGATGGTTGGTGAGTCCCGACCAGGGACG
>JAACEL010000197.1 GCA_011682535.1 Nitrospiraceae bacterium
AAGGATTGCCTGACCCACGAATGGATCGCACCCGCCCGCATAAGCTGGTGGATATCCTTGTGATAGGCCTGTGTTCGCAGCTTAGCGGCGGCTCAGGTTTCACGGACATGGAAGTTTTCGGGAAAGCCAAGCAGGACTGGGCGGATGGTACTCCGAGCGCTGGCTCGTGTAGATAGCCAATCCCGAGAGTCGCGGCGCTCTTTCTCATGGTTGACTTGTGGAAACCGTATCGCCGGGCAACCGGATTCGCCCGGACATCCACGAGAGTCGTTACGCCCTGCTCCAGTAGCAGATTCAGTAGACCGTCGATCATGAAGCCCTGATAACCGAGGGTGAAAATGGCTGGTTCAGCGTCCGGCCGGGAGGCGGCACGCCGTTCGGGTGGGTCGGCATTGAGGGTGAACCAAGGATGCCGGGCGTAGACTGAATCGACTAGGTCATTCGTTGTCACATCCGCATAACGCCGACGAAGAACCCGGATTTTCGCCTGCAGCTTGCTGGGGACTCCCGTGGCGGTGCGTGCGCCTTCGTTGGTGAGTGCAATCTCTTTTTCCAGGCATCTGACGTTGCCTTTGTGTTCCAGACGCGACAGGTTATAGCGTGAAGGAAAACGGCCCACGCCTGTACGGCAGGAACTCGTACACCTCGTTGGCCGCAGCACGCTCAGCTTCGTTCCTAAAGAGAAACGCGAGCTTTACCAGGCGCAGTTTGCTGGCGCTGCCGCCTTCCTCATGCAGCAGGCCCAGGATCGCCCTCTGCCAGATACTCAGCACCGCAATTCCGCTCCGAGTGTCACGGCATCCACCATGCCGCCTGCCCCAATCATACACCACATCTTCCATTGGCGCCGAATCTTGGTGGGCTCACACGGTTTCGGCCATGGTGACACGCCCCTCTCTCGATCACCTCAGCAGGTTCGCTGCACCCACCCTACGGATTGGTTCTTATCGCTGCTTCCTCACGCCACCTCGACGGCGGTCTTGCGTCCAGGTCACCCAATGCCGCTGGACGATTGGTTCTTCCTTTTTTCCTGTTTCAATCTACGTTTTTCCTTTGGACCAAGCTTGGCCTTTTTCTGCTGTTCTCTTTTGCCTTTGTCTTTCTTTCCCGTGTCGCCCATGTCTATTCCTCCTTGGTGAAGAATGACTTCGGTTCCTCAACCTGTCCCCGAAGTCCTTTACCCTAGCCCTGCCACGCAATAACCGCTACTTGCGTGCGCGATAATCAGGATATTGCTATCCAAAACACTATCAGACCGGCATGCCTATGTCCACTTTCATTTGGCAAGGCGACCACGCATTGGCAACAAATGCGCAGAAATCAGAGCGATAGGGATTTGGAGATCTCTCCCCTTCGGTCGAGATGACGAATTGGTAATGGAGATGGAGGGCTCGTGTTGTTTTGAGGTGACGGGTAGCCTGGTAGCCCTGCCCATGGAGAGTGGTGTGTTGCGCTATGCTCCACGCACCCTACGGCCTATGGACTCAGCGTAGGAGTTTCGCGGCGACGTGGAGGGCGTGGCGGGGGTTCTTCATGGTGCGTTTTAACATGTCCCACCAGGTGTAGTTTCGGAAGGCTTGGCGCGAGCAGAGGGTTTCGTATAGGGCCTTCTGTTCGTCGGCGGGGATGACGTCGTTGCAGGTGAAGGCGTCGGGATCGCCGGTGGTGAACTTGTCCCAGGTGGCGCCGTGTGCGCGGATTTGGTCGGCGAACTGCTCCCACAGTGCGGTGCCGGGGTAGGGGGTGAGGAAATGGATCGACGCGAAGTCGATGCCGGCGTCTTGGATGAAGCGTTCGGTCTTGGCGATGTCTTCGCGCGTTTCGCCGGGTACGCCGATCAGGAAGCAGCCGCGCAGGCGGAGGCCGGCTTCGCGCACTTTGCGCGCGACCTCGAGGTTGGCTTCGACCTGGGTTTTCTTGTTGATGCGGTCGAGCATGGCCTGGCTGCCGCTCTCGAAGCCGATGGCCACCTGCTCGCAGCCCGCCCGTTTCATCAGTTGTAACATGTCGTCGCGGATGATGTGGCTGTGGGCCTGGCATTCCCAGCGCAGGTGGTGGAGGTTGGCGGCGATGAGTTGTTCGCAGATGGCCCCAAACCGTTTGACGTCCGTCGCCATCAACTCGTCGTAAAAGGCGATCGCCTCTATTGGATACCGTCCCGCGAGGTAGCCCACCTCCTCGACCACGCGCTCGGGACTGTGGAAGCGCAGGGGGGTCGCTCGGCGCGAGTTGAGGCAGAAGTCGCACCGGTACGGGCAGCCGCGGCTGGAGATCAGCCCCAGCGAGCGGTACGACAGGCCCGCGATCTCCTCGCCGTGACGTACGTAGAAATCGAGATCCAGCGCTTCGCGGTTCGGCAGGGGGAGGGTGTCGAGGTCCATCTCCGGCTCCGCCTCGACGATGCCCTCGACGCGCCCGCTCGTGAGCAGTGCCGGCAGCGTGCGCTCCGCTTCGCCCCGTACCACGCAGTCCGCGTGCTCGATGGCTTCCTCCGGAAATGCCGTCGGGTGCGCGCCGCCGAGGAGCACCGGGATGCCGCGCGTTCGAATCGCATCGGCCAGTTCGTACGCCCGAACCGCGTACATCGTCATGAACGAGATGCCTACGAGATCCGGCTTGAACTCCGCGAGCGCCGCGTCCACATCGTGCCCCGCAACCTCGTCCACGATCCGCACCCGATGGCCGTCGGCTTCCAGCGCCGCGGTCAGGTAGGCGAGGCCCAGATTCTCCTTCTTGAGCGCGCGCGGAACCCCAGGGTGAACGAGGACGACCTTCATCGGCGCGCTCCTAGCGCGGCCGTCAGCCGGCCCGCGCCATACCGCGCCAGGCGCGCCAGGCCGCGTACTCCCTCGCGCCGGAACGCGTTGCCGAAATGGTGGAACAGCGTGCCGGGGCGGTGGAAGAGCATATGGCGCTGCCATCGGCTCCAGGCCAACTCGTGCATCTCGACGATGTCGGCCGCCGAGTAGTCCGGGTACGACAACACCGCCTCGCCCGCCGGGTCGAAATCGATCCAGGTCTCCTTCGTCAGCCATCCCATCCGCTTGGCGCGTTCGTACAGCGCCGTGCCGGGGTAGGGCGTAGCGATGGCGAACTGTAACGTGTGCGTGCCCAGTTTCAGCGCGAAATCGATGGTCCGCTCCGCGCTCTCGCGCGTCTCGTCGGGCAGGCCCAGCAAATACGTCGCGTGCGTCCGGATCCCCAGGCGGTTGCAGTCGCGCACCGTCCGGGTCACGTCCTCCAGGTCGATCTGTTTGGGAATCTGCGCCAACACGTCTGGGTCCGCGCTCTCGACGCCGAACTTATACGCCCGGCACCCAGCCGCCGCCATCGCTTCGAGAATCTCGCGCTGGACCGTCGCGTGCCCCATGCAGCAGAAGGGTAGTCCGAACCCGCGCCGCTGGTATTCCTCGCACAGGCCGATCATGTGCGCGCGGTTCAGCGTGATCGAGTCGTCGTCGAAATACACCTCATCGGGGTGATAGCGTTCGATGAGTGCCGCGATCTCGTCGCATACCGCCGCGGCACTGCGCATACGGTAGTTGCGTTTGCCGTGGAAAGGGGCCAGTGTGCAGAACTCGCACCGGTGTGTGCAGCCGCGCGACGACAGCACCGTCACCGAACGCCCCAGACAGATCGGGTCGTTGTATTTCTCCATTGGCATCCGGTCCCACGGCGGATACGGGATGGCGTCGAGGTCGTCCACCAGCGGTGCGTGCTCGATGGCCGGGTGATCCGGCAGCGCCAGCCATGGCCGCGGTTCCAGCGCGATCGCCGACGCGATCACTTGGTCGTATTCGCCCACGATGACCCCCGCGAACCCGGCGTCCAGATGCTCCGCGCACGTCGCCGTCGCGTGCGCGCCGCCCGCGATGCACGGCACGCGCAGAGCATGCATTGTGTCTACGTCCGCCCGGAAACTCGGCGCGCTCGTTTCCATGAAAGCGATGTCCGGTGCGAACTCCGACACGCGCACCGCCAGGTCGTCGTCCATCATGCCCAACGCGATGCAATCCAGCAGACACACCTCGTGTCCGTCCGCCAACAGCCGTCCGGCCGCATAGGCCAGCGCGAACGGGAACGGGTGATAGTCGATCCCGGTGGGTTGTTCCTTGCGCGAATGGGGCCAGCGCGATCCCGCGCGGCAAAATGGCCCCGGGGGGTTGAGTACGAGGACTTTCACGGGCGTCTTTTTCCCCGATCCATGTGGTTCATCCAGCGCAGCGAAGTCTCAAACAATCACTTCGGCGCCGCCGTTGTCGCTTTTCTTTGCTTCTTTCTTTTCTCGTGAAAAGAAAGACGGGCGAGGGTGGTTCTAGATGAACTCGAACTGCGCGTCATGGTCGATCAACAGTTCCGTCATGATCCGGTTGTAATGCACGAACCGGCAGTCGAGCAGATTGCACTCGGCGGGTTTGATGCCGCGGATGGCTTCCCAATGGCGCGGGCCATACCAGATCTCCGACAGCGGTTGTTCAAACACATTGCCGAAGGCGTGTGTCTTCCGCCGATGGCGGTAATAGCAGCACAAGAACACGTCGCCCAGCGTGTCCACCATGATCTGGAGCGGCGTCAGCCAACACTGCTGCGTCATGTTCAGCTTGTCGACTCCGCCCACGACCGCCGTGTCGGGATGCAGCGCCCGGACCCGGGCCAACTCGCCGCGCACATGGTCCGCCTGCTCCGCGTTCAATTCCGTGTCGCACACCCGCGCCGCCTTGAACTGAATCGAGTCGACGCCGAGTTGCCGCGCCAACTCTACGCAGTGCTCCACATCGCGGTAGTTGTCTGACGACAGAATCACCTTCATGCTGATCAACACGCCCGTGCCGCGCTCAGCACGCAGCGCCAGCATATGGCGGATGTTGTCGCAGACGGCTTCGAACCCGGCTTCGCGCGATTTCGGACGTTTTACCTTGTTGAATATCGCCTCGTCCGCGCTGTCGAACCCCACACGCACATAGCTCGCGCAATCCACCAGTGCCGACGCCAGTTCACCTGCCAGCCGCGTGCCGTTCGTCAACACACCCGTGCTCACCCCCTCCGCCTTCATCTCGCGTACCAGTTCCGGCAATACCGGATGCAGCGTCGGTTCGCCCCCTCCGCAGAACTCCACGCCTCGCACACCCAGGTCGCGTAGATCCCAGATCAATTTACGGAGATCGGCTCCCTCCATAATGCGATGGATGTTCGTATTGTCTTCGGCGTACTCGCACCACTTGCAGTTCTGATTGCACACATATGCCGGGTACACGATCGCCGTACGCGGCGCCGGCATTTCCCCCGCCAGAATACTGCGCGCCTCCTCATAATGCGTAAGAATACGGGAGTCTAGAAATCGGAAAACACTAGGCTGTTCGTTCATGCGCCGAGGATACTTCAACCGGGGAGTGTGTTCAAGGAAGCACTCATCACAGAGGAGGGGGGCCGCTACACCATCTGCTGCGTGCGGTCGATCACCATGTCTTGCCAGTGCTTGTCGAGGGTGGCGAAGCGGGCCGATCAGCCGGCGATTCTCACCGATAGGTTGGGTACTTTTCCGGGTGGCGTTGCGCGTCGAGTAGCCGAGCCGAGTTCACGACGTCGATGTGGAGGAACATGCCGCCCAGCGTCACGAACCCGCGCATCAGGCCCACCCGCGCATCGACGCCTTGCTCGCCGCGCACCGTGCCGGGGTGTACCTTGAGTTCCACCGTGGCCCAGTCGCCTGGGGCCCGCGTAGCTGCGGACGCGTCGCCCTGGTTCAGAAAGGCGAGCCCTCCGCCGACGGCCGTCATCCCCGCGCCACTTGAGGCCAGCGCGATTCCGGCCGAATCGCCGGATTGCTCCGCCGTGGCTGAGCGCAACTCATGCTTTTTCTGGCACTTCGGGCGCGCCGCAATATGCTACCCGGGTTCGGGGATTCCGGCCATTGTTTGAAACTACCCCCCATGTCTGTGGTAGAAATTAACTGGAGAGAGCCATAATGCCCACATGCCGGAGCGTGATGGTTACTAGGAGGAGAGTCGACCGATGAGCTTGAACCTTGCTTCATTCTTGGAAGTGACCGCTCAGCAGCATCCCGACACTATTGCCCTGAAACTCGACGACTACACCATGAGCTACGACGTATTGTCCGCCAGCGTCAAGCGCGTGGCCAATTTGCTACGGAGCAAGGGGATCGAGCGCGGTGACAAGGTCGCCATCATGCTCCCCAACACACCGCATTTCCCATTGCTTTACTACGGCATCCTGTCGGTGGGTGCCACCGTGGTGCCGCTGAACTGCCTGCTCAAGGCCGCCGAGATCCAATATCAGTTGGAGGATGCCGACGTCACCGTCTTCTTCACTTGGAAGTTGTTCGAAGACGAGGCCGCCAAAGCCTTTCTCAACGTCGATACTTGCCGTCACCTCGTGGTCGTCAGTACGCCCGACGACATGTCTAAGCCCAAGGTCGGCGAGGCCTTCATGCCTCTGTTCATGAGCGCTTCGTCCGAGAGCGATATTGAACAGACCACCGCCGAAGACACCGCCGTCATTCTGTACACCTCCGGCACCACCGGCCAGCCCAAGGGCGCTGAGTTGACTCACTTCAACATCTTTTTCAATGCCCTGTTCGCCAAGGACCAACTCGTCAGGGCCCAACCCGGCGATGTGGGCCTCGTTGTCCTGCCCCTGTTCCACTCCTTCGGCCAGACCTGCGTGATGAACGTTGGCCTGTTGTCGGGCTCGACACTCACGATGCTGCCCACGTTCGACACCGTCAAAACCATGGAGATCATCCAGCGCGACAAAGTCTCCTTCTTCGCCGCCGTGCCCACGATGTTCTTCTGGATGCTGAACTTGGAGAACGCTGACCAGTACGACCTGTCCTCGCTACGCATGGTTGTTTCGGGCGGTTCCGCGTTACCCGTCGAGGTGCTGGAGAAGTTCAAACAGCGGTATGGCGTGCGTATCCTCGAAGGATACGGCCTCACCGAGACCAGCCCCGTGGCATCCTTCAACATGCCCGACATGCTCAGCAAAGCCGGCTCCATCGGCACGCCTATCTGGGGCGTCGACATGCGCATTATGCGCGACGACGGCTCATTCGCTCCCCAGGACGAAGTCGGTGAGATCGTGATCCGCGGCCATAACGTCATGAAAGGCTATTACAAGAAGCCTGCCGCCACCGAGAACGCCATCGTCGACGGATGGTTCCACACCGGCGACCTCGGCAAGATGGACGAAGACGGCTATTTCTTCATCGTTGACCGTAAGAAGGATCTCATCATCCGAGGCGGCATGAATGTTTACCCGCGCGAGATAGAAGAGGTACTCTATGGGCATCCCGACTGTGTAGAGGCCTGCGTTATCGGCATACCCGATCACGCGCGCGGCGAAGAGATTCGCGCCTATGTCGCCCTGCACGGCGGGGCCGAGACTACACCGGAGTCCCTGCGCGACTACTGTTCCGAGCGGCTGGCCCGCTACAAAGTGCCGCGCGAGGTCGTCATGATGGAATCGCTTCCCAAGGGCCCCACTGGGAAGCTGCTCAAGCGTGAGTTGCGCGATATGGCCCTCAAAGAGATGGAGGGCTAATATTACAACGCTACATTTCGGCGGATTGTCCATCACAAGTCACTCTGATGACGAAAGATACACCATGCGTGTGAAGGGGCTTACGCGCGAGATTCGTAGCGCTGGCATGTTGCCCCCGATACAGCCGTCAAGACGGCGGCGCTACACGCGAACTTTAGCGTTGTAGAGCCAGGATCCGGCTGACACCCGCAAGGAGCACGCGGCAGCAGTTTTGGCAGCGCACGGAGCGACGCCCTATTCGTGAGTGCTTTCACGAATAGGGCGGTTAAGGGCAACTCTTTCGTGTTTTTTGCATATTTTTTGTTTTGACATTCTGAAGGCGCAGTCGTTAGACTGACCACCCGAAGGAATGGGCATGTGGACTATGGTGTAAGAATGGGGAGTGCGATTGATGTCAGCAGAGGAAAAAGGCAAGCAAGAAGCAATGGACTTGGCGGAGGAATCGCGTCAGGCAGAATGGAACTACCCGAGTTTTATCGCGGAGTTATTCAAAGGGAACTTTCGGTGGGACATTGTTCATCCGTTCCCGCTCCAAGACCCTGAAGACCTCAAGATCGGGGACGAGTGGATCGTCAAGGCCAAGCAAGTGCTCGAGGAGTATATCGACGCGGACAAGGTCGACCGCGAGTATAAGTTGCCCGACGAGGCCGTCCAGGCTCTAGGACGCAATGGCTTCTTCGGACTGAAACTTCCCAAGGAGTACGGTGGCCAGGGGATTTCGCAGACCAACTACAGCCGCATCGTGGCTTTCATCGGCACCTATTGCCAGAGCACCGCTACCTGGTTGTCCGCGCATCAGAGCATTGGTGTACCCCAGCCGCTCAAGGTAAGAGGCACCGACGAGCAGAAGCAGAAATGGCTGCCGCGCCTCGCCGCGGGCGCTGTGTCGGCCTTTGCCCTCACCGAGCCGAACGTGGGTTCCGACCCGGCCCAGATGACCACGGTGGCCGAACCTTCCGAGGACGGCACCTACTACACGATCAACGGCGAGAAGCTATGGTGCACGAATGGCCCCGACGCCGAGATCCTCATCGTCATGGCGCAGAC
>JAACEL010000198.1 GCA_011682535.1 Nitrospiraceae bacterium
ATTGGCTTTGTGAACACAGGCGAAAAAGTTGTCTGGCTTCCTCTTCGGACTTCGTTGCCAGCAGCGCATCAACTTTGTGCCGAGCTTCGTCTTGCGTCCATGAAATGGCGAATTGATCGTGGGTCGTAACGATACCGGGCGCTGGATCGCCGTAAGGACGGAAGATGTCCGGGATGCGCCATCCGTTCTCGTATTCCTCAAGCAATTCAGTGTCCTGAGGAACAAAGAGTTGGAAAGGGTTGCGCGGCGTCAACGGCGTCCAGTCAACAGAGTCAATGTCAGCAGCATAAAGATCGTGGTACTTGCCGCTGACGAGTCTGCGAGAGCCGTCCGAATTCCGTTCCCAGACCTCGCGCACCCCCCATAGTTCGGCGTGGCGCACAACAGCGGACCGTTCCTTAGCGCCGTTCTTGCGCTTAACGAAAAGGCCTATAGCTACACCCTGTTGGATGTCGAAGACGTTTTCGTCCTTCGAACCGTCTGGGGCGGTTTCTTTCCTTTTTGTGTTGCCATGGAGATCGAGAACAAATATGTCGTCGAAGGTGCGCATCAGACTTCGGCGCATACCGTGAAAGGTAGGGTTGTCAAGATAGCCATGATTGTTGATGAACGCGAGGACTCCATAACCTGTGTGCTCGATGCGGTGCTGGGCAAAACGGATGAACTTGACGTAGTCATCGCTGAGCCACTTCGCCTGCCCAGGCTTCCTGAGATCGGGGCAGTTTTTCTTGTATTCGTCCATGAGCTTGGAGATCCACTCACCTTTGTTGAGCGAATGCCCTGAATACGGCGGATTGCCGAGGACGACCATGACGGGGTAGTTGGTCTTGACCTGTCCGGCGCCGTTGGCTTCCTCGGCGATGATGTTGGCGAACAGGGGCAGATCGCCGAGGTCGAAGGCTTCTTCGAGTGTGTTGGTGAGGTAGACGCGGAGCCGTTCGCCACTTTGGAAGGCGTAGCCGGTCTCGGCGAGTTGGATGCCGAGTTTCATGTGGGCGACGGCGTAGGGCGCCATGAGCAGTTCGAATCCGAAGAGGCGCGGTAGCAGGTGCTCGGACACGTAGCCGTTCCAAAGACCCGCGCCGCCTTTGACGGTAACGGCTTCGTGTATGTGGTCGACGACACCGTGTAGGAAGGTGCCGGTGCCGACTGCCGGGTCGAGGATGAGAACCTTGTGGACCTCGCCCACCTTCTTGCCTTGGTGCTTTTCGTAGATCGGGATTTTGTCATGCGCGGCGAGCCCAGCTTCGATTCCGAAGTCGCGCTTGAGGATCTTGTCCACCGAGCGCACGATGAAGGAGACCACGGGCTCGGGCGTGTAGTAGACGCCGCGGGCTTCGCGCATGGCCGGGTCGTAGGCGGCAAGAAAGGTCTCGTAGAAGTGTACGACGGGATCCTCCTGCCGGGTGCGCCGTCCAAAGTCGCGGAGGATTTCGCCTATGTCGGTTCGGTCAAGCAGTACGCTGAGGTGGTCGACGACCCAGGACAGGCGGCTGTCGAGGTTTGGTCCGGCGATGTGACCGAACATCTGGCGCAGGAAGGGGTTGGTCTCGGGCAATTCATAGATGGCCGCCTGACGCGTGAACGCCCCGTTGCCGGGCTTGTGGTTGCAGCGGGCGGCGAAGAGGCCGTAGCAAATGGTCTGGGCATACATGTCGGCGAACTGGGGCGGCTCAAGGTCGTGCAGTAACACCTTGCGGAATGCCTCGAGCTGCCCATGGAGCGCGCTGCCTTCCTCCGGGATCTCGAGCGTGCGCTGGATGATATCGCGCAGAATCCGGGCCGTGGCCGCCATGCGCCCGGCGAGATCATGTGGCGTGGCCGCGACGGGAAAGGAGGCATTGAAGAAGGTCTCACAGAGTTCGGCGAAGGCTTTCTCGCCGGCACGATTGGGTCGCAGCTTGCCTCCGGCATCGGGCCGGGCAAGCCGCGCCTCCATGACGAATTCGCCTTCATGGTACAAGCGGAACTCGAGGTAGTCGGTGAGGATTAGATTCGGCAAGCCGTCGCGGTAGCGCTTCAGTTGATCGCTCCGCGCGGCCTCGTCGAGGTTCTTCCCAATATCCTTCGCCTCAATGAAGCCGAGCGTTACCGCGCCTTTGGTGACGATGAAGTCTGGCGCGCCACAGGCGATGCGCGTGGGTTCGTTCGTGGCCGTGACGCCTTTCTCGATGGACTCGATGAGCTTCCCGAGCGCTGCGCGATGTGTGTGTTCGGTGGCGCGGCCCGTTGCAAGCTGCCTCTTGATTTCTCCTAGATAGGTCGTGATGTTCTTCATCAGTTCTCGGTTCCCCTGGCCGGTTCTTCAGACGGTATTCTTGCAGAACCGTGAATTGTGTGCAACCGAAGCGATGGTCAGACTCACCTTCCAGAAGCAATTGCCTGCTGGGCGACGCGTAGGCACATTCGGCCGCACCGGATCTGCAGTGGCGTTAGGGATAGTTTACTGGTGAGGGATAGAGGAGTCAATTGCGGATTTTGGAATGCGGAATGCGGAATGATTTCGCGTAAAGGCGTAAAGGTCGGTCGCTATCATGCGGGAATCGTGGATTTTCTTTATATGCGCAAAAGTGTCAAGTAAACGACTCTTGTTTCCCACCTGGTTTTTCTGGCGGGAGTGCGACGCTCGGGACTTTCTTGTGGGGAAAGGTCGCGCAACGCACTCCGGGCTGGTCGGCAATTCCTCTCGTGCGGCAGGCGCGCCGAGGAGGATGGATGTCAAGACTGGAAGCCCCTTTCGAGACGCGCCGTTGCAACGGCAACCATGGCGTACAGGGCCAAGGCCCCGACCGCCAGCGCGGTTAGGCCGGAGTGGACGGCGATAAACGTCGCCAAGGATGCCCCGGCGACCGATGCGCATCCGTTGACGGCCCATGCCCAAGGCAGTAGTGGGCGGTGTGAATCGGAGATCAGTTGCAGGACGGTGGGAAAGGGGATGCCCATGCAGAAGGCCAATGGCGCGAGCAAAGCCATGCTCAGACCGATCTTGGCCGGGTCCGACCAGCCGCTGCACGCTAGAAACACGGGATCCAGCAACACGAAGTAGCCCCCCGCCACGAGAATCATCCCGCCCACGGCTCGTGCGACAATCCTGGCCTTTGGTACACGGCTTCTCCCGGCGTAGAGGCTCCCGAGGCCGGAGAAGACGAGGAACGCGGTCAACACGACGGCAATGGCGTAGATCGGATACGAGAGAAACAGCATGAATCGTTGCATGAAGGCGATCTCTAGAAACATGTAACCCAGACCAAGCCCGCCGCAACCGGCCAGCAAGCACCGTCTCGAACCGCGAGGGTGCGCCGCGCGTTCCCCGAACAGCAACGGCAATGCGATGATCGCGGCGCCCGCCACGATCGCCTGGACAATGCACGCGGCCAGAACGAGATAGCCCCATTCCACGAAACTGCCCGTCCCGCTGCGCAGGAGGCGGATGAGGATGCCCGCAGAGGACCATTTGAAGAATCGGAAGAAGTAGGGCCGGTCGTCGGTTGCGGGCCGGACGTAGAATGGGCTCTCTCGATACGCGGCCTCACGGTTCGGCGAAAGGACGGCCTTGGCGAACTGGAAGTAGGTGTTTTCCTCAAGCACGGTGAACCGGTTCGTCTCGTCGGGCGAGATCCCCGGGTAATAGCACAGGTCAAGCTCACGTTCCCGGCAGAACGACCGGACGGCCTCGATACGCACTTCCGAAAGCGGCGCCCTGCTCACAAGCACCAGCGCGTCGTTCCACGAGCGAATGAGCACGAGATGGCGTGCGGGATCCTCGAACCCGCGTTCCTCACACGCTTCGACGGCCGTCGCGAAGAGTTTCGGCGCGTCGCGAGGCGGCGCCTTGAGCCAGCGCGTCATGGCCAGGACGCCGCGTGCCGTCAAGCGGTCCAGGTACAGTCCGATGGCTTCGCGCGTGTAGAGATAGCTCTCGTTCAGGGCCAACACGCCCGCGGCGGACGCGGAAAACGAGTCCAGCAGACCGATGTGGATGAGATCGTAAGACTCCGCGCGCGACTGAAGATAGCCCCTGCCCTCGGCGGTCACGAACTTGACGTCCGGCCTCTCGTAGATACCCCCGGCGTGCTCGGCGAGCGCTTTGTTGACCAGGGAGAAGACGCGTGGGTCGGTCTCGACCGCCGTCACGTGCTCAGCCCCATGCGAAAGCGCCTCGAGCACGTCCGTGCCTCCACCCGCTCCGATTACCATCACCCGGGGGCGCTCGACGAGCCGATATGCGAGCGCCGAAACCACGTAGTCCAGATACGCAAAGCCTTCAAAGCTACCGTCGAACCGGTTCGAGACGGAGACCGACCCGCCGTCGAAAAAGAGCGCCACTTGCTCGGGTAACGGTCCAAGCGTGCTCATCGGGTAGTTGGAGATCTGTCCCGGCGTTTCGCGAATGAATTGGGACGAGACCGCCGTGATCACCGAAGCGGGGCTTCGCGCCTCGGCCACGATCGCCGCGTCCGGCAAACGCAGGGCGTATGCGAGCCCTTTGTATTCCGACAGTCGAACCGGCACGCCCCACAAACACACCACCAGCGCCGCCAGGGCCACCGTGGCGGCGGCGGCCCCCATTCTCGCGCGGCGTGTGCGCCCGATGGTCAGCCAGAACGCCGCGGCCGCAGGCGGGGTCAACACGTACGGCACAAGCTGCGGGTGTGCGGCGAAGAGCAGTCCCACCACGCTCAGCGCGCCCAGGCCCGAGCCCAGGAGATTGGCGCAGTACACCGAGGGAATCCGCTTTGGCAGGATCAGAAACGCCAGGGCCACGCATGACGAGAAGAGGAAAAAAGGGACGGCGAGGATCACGTACAGCGCAAGCAGGTACCAAAGTTGCCGGGGCTGCGACAGCAGTTGAAACGTCTCGAACGGTACCTTCTGCGAGGTGGCATAGCACACGACGAGGCTGGCGGCAAACAAAAACGCCGACGCGGAAAGGGCGCCCCGCTCGCGGCCCGCAAGACGGCGGCGCAGCATGGCAATGGCCGTGCCGCTTGCCCCAAAGCCCAGCATGGCCGTGCTGATGATGAGGTAAGCGAAGTGGTGCCACTGGCCGATGGCGAACACGCGCATCAGCACGATCTGATAGGCCAGTCCCGCCGCGCTGATCGTGAAAACGGCCAGATAGAGCCGCAACGGCTTGTCCGGGGTCGACACCCCGGACGCGACCTCTCCTTGGAGCGTCGCGCCCACCTACTGCTTCGTCCCGCCGCCGGTTAACGGTACGAAACGCACCGCCATGATGGCGCGTTTGACCACAGTTCCGTCGTCCCGCTTCTCGATCAGCATCAGGTGCTGTAGCTGAAGCGGCGCGCCCACCGGGATGACCATTCGGCCGCCCGGCTTCAACTGTTCGATCAACGGCGGCGGGATGTGGCTTGCGGCGGCGGTCACAATGATGGCGTCGTAGGGGGCATGCTCCGGCCAGCCGAAGTAGCCGTCACCGACCTTGGCCTCGACCTTGTCGTACCCCAGTTTTTCGAGTCGTTTCTGCGTTTGCTCGCCGAGGGTCTTCACGATCTCGATCGTGAAGACCTTCTTGACGATCTCCGCAAGCACGGCCGCCTGGTAACCCGAACCCGTGCCGATCTCGAGGACGACATCTTCTGGGTCAAGCTTCAGCAGTTCCGTCATCGTGGCGACAATGTACGGCTGTGATATGGTCTGCCCGTGACCGATCGGCAGCGGACCGTCCGCATAGGCGGCGCGCACAAGGTTCTGCGGGACGAACTTGTGCCGCGGCACAGTGCGCATGGCCCTCAAAACCGCCTCGTCCTTGACTCCCGTCCTCCCCCAGGAACTCCCCGCGATGTCTTTCTCGACCATGCGTTCTCTGCGCGCCTGATACGGATCCTGACTCTCCGCAGGGTCAGCGGCACAGCACGCGAGCGACGCCAGCAGCACGGCAAACACGGTCCAGCGCGGCGGGAAATCAGTGACGGCACGTGAGTTTGCACTCAGCATATCGACAGCCCTCGAGCATCCTGAGCAAACCTATTGCCAGCAAAGCACAGCCGCCGGGTTTTGTCAAGGAATCGTTCGGGGCTACTTCTCGATAATCAACTCGTCGAATACGTCTCCATCCATGTCGTAGGCCCGGTACTCGAGCCGGCCGCCGTCGATGTTGAAGGTCTGATACCACGGTCCGCCGCTCTTGTACTTCGCGGCGAACTCACCGAACTCGCGCGGATACGCCCGGCCTTCCGTGCCCAGGGAGATGAGATAGATGGTGCCCTCGGCTGCGGACTCGACCACTTGGCCCCGCCGCATCGGGTGCGTGCGCAGATAGTAGTGCACGTGGCCGTGCAGCATCAGGTCGAGATGGTGCTTGGCAAAGACCTCCTCCCACCGCGCGCGGATGACGCCGTACTCGTCGTCTTTCTCGTGGCAGTACATCGGGAAATGGTAGATGCCGATCTTCCACGTCGCGTCGGTGTTGGCCAATTGCTCCTCCATCCACTTCGCCTGCGTCTCGTACGACGTGCCCACGTCGAGCACCAGGAACAGCGTGTTGCCGTAACGGAAACTGTAGGTGCGCTCCGGTTCGACACCCGCCGGGCCGTTCTCCGGCAAGGCCGACAGCGCCAGCGGCAGCCATGCGCCCAGACCGTCCTGGTCGTCGTGGTTGCCCAGCGAGAACGCCAACGGCTTGCGCGCAAACACCCCGCCCGAATACTCGAACAACTGATCCCAGTCGTCGCGGAACAGGCCCGTGCTCACCACGTCGCCCGCGATCGTGTAGAAGGCCGTCTCCGGATGCCGGCGATCGGCCGCCTGCAGAATCTCGCCGAACTGGGGCGAACGGTGCGTATCGCCGAGGTAGACGAACGTGAACGGCGCATCGGTGGCGGGCCCCGTCGTGAACTCAGCCTCCGCCGTCCACGCGCCGTTGTCCGGCGAACCCACACGGTACACATACGACGTTGCAGGCTTCAGACCGCGCAGCACCGCCGTGTGACGATGCGTATAGCGGTCGTTCATCAGCATCCGATCCTCGATCAACGCGAACTCGGCCTTTGCCTCGGTGTACGCATCGCCCGCCATATCCTTAGCACGATACGCCACCACCCCGTTTTTCACGTTCGTTTGGGTACGCCACTGGATCGTTTGCGTCGTGCTGGGATCCTCCGACCACGTCAACACCACATGGTCGGGCTTGTCCGATGACGGAAACGGCGTCTTGCGAAACGCGCCGACGAGGTGGCCCTCACGCGCGCGACCCCGATAGGTGGTCAGCAACTGCTGACCCACCAACGACTCGGGCACTTCTTCAATGTAGAGATCGTCCCAATCCCGATACGTCCACGCCCCCTTCTTCATCTCGATCACGGCTTCATCCGCCGGAAACAGGTTCGCAATCTCGACCTTCGCGCCGGGTTCCTGTGGGCCCACACTCACGAAGTAGAGACTTCGATGCATGTCGAATCCGTTGAAGCCCAGCTCCACCCGCCCCGCGTCGAACCGCTTCTGCCAAACCTCATACGCCCAGATCTCGTTCTTGACCACCAAGTCCGTCTTGGTGAACCCGCGCGCCTCCAGCCAGAACGGTGTCACTGGCTGGTCGACATTGCGGATTACCGACACGACCACCGGCACGTTCACGTCGAAGTACCAATACTTCGTAGCCAGCACGTCGAGTTCGGCCTCGGTAAGGAGGCCCAACACCCCCTCATCCGTCAACGCCCCCAACGCCTCCTCATCCATCGTCGCGTAGAACCGCGTGACGACCCCGTCCATCGTCTCCTTCAGCGACGCCTCCCCCCACGCCCCCATCCCCACCCACAACGCCAGCCCAACCACCCAAACACCACGCAGCAAATTTATCGAGTTTCTTCGCACAACGCCCATCCTTTCACCGGTTTACACATCACCAGGAACACCGTACAAAGGAGCAGCACGGAAGTCAACTTGCTATCTTCATGGCCTCATTCATCCTTCGGTCAGGCATCCTTTGGCGCCAATCGCGTTCTCGTGGGTTTGATGCAATTGCCCAGGGGAGTTTGTGAATGGACTTCCGGGGTGGCTATTCTGAGGGAGCGCATCGGGAGTGGCTATTGGGAAGGAGTTGAGGGAATGGCGAAGATCAGTATCATGACGATGGTGTTCGGGGGGATGCTGGAGAATGGGGAGTTGTCGGACGTCGAGATGTTGCGGGCGTTGGAGACGATGGGGTACGACGGGGTGGAGTTGACGGCGGGGCGTATTCAGCAACTGCCGGATGGCTTGGCGGTGTACAAGGCGTATCTGGCGGATTCGCGGCTCGATGCGCCTTGTCTGGATGTGGGGTGTAACCTGGTGGGTGAGGACGCGGCGTCGCGTCAGGCGGGGATCGATGCGTTGCGCGCGGGAATCGAGTTGGCGGCGGAGTTGGGGTGTCGGGTGGCGCTGGGGGCGGGCAGCCGGCTGTCGGGGTCGATCACGCCGGAGGGCGGCAGGCGGATGACGGCGGATGGTTTGAACGCGTGCATGGAGGAGGCGCAGGCGGCTGGGGTAACGCTGGCGATCGAGGATTTCGGCGTGGCGCCTCGGTTGCAGTGCGTGGCGGCGGATTGCGCGGCGATCTTGGATGCGGTACCGGGATTGTCTT
>JAACEL010000622.1 GCA_011682535.1 Nitrospiraceae bacterium
CCCGTAGGAGACCATACAAACGTCCCAGTCCCTATGATCCCCCCCGGGCCGAATATACCCGCAATAGCCAGAATCGTCACCGGAATCCGCAGGAACACGCCACCGACAAGAAGCACCAGCACGCCCAGATACGACATGATGATTGCCGTGAACGTGCGCTGAAAGAAAGCCGAACTCAGGATACCCGCCATCGCGCACGAAAACGCCGTCGCGATCAAGATCGCCAGCGCCTGCGCAATCTGGATCCAGTCCAGACCCAGCAGAAAGAACGACGTCGCCACCACCGGAATCACCGCCACAAACAACAGCATGAAGAAGCCCGCCGTGTTCACCAGCTTCCCCAGCAGCATCCCCGACGGACGGATCAGCGTCATGCGCAGCATGTCGAGCGTTTCCTCCTCCCGCTCGACCACAATGGACGTTGCCCCCAGGGCGGGCACAAACAACAGACACGCCCCAAGCAGCAAGAAAGCCATTCCCATCACCAACTGCCGCGACAGGTTCGCCGACGTCGTGAACAGCCGCTCCTCCGCGGGCCATCCCAGCGCAACCGCGATCACGCACACCGCCACAAACAGCACCATCAACGCATACGAACGTACGCCGCGAATCTGCGCGACGAACTCTCGCCTAATCAATGCCGTCAAAGGCGAACTCAGCATGTTCCGTAACTCCCCCGGCAAACGGCTACCACCCAGAAGCTCGTCCTCGGCACTAGAGTCCTCCCTTCGTCACCTGCAGGAACACGTCTTCCAGGGTGCCCTCGTCCTCGCCGAAGAACAGCACGCGCACGCCCGCCTCGAACAGCCCCGTGTGTAGCGCCGCCAAGTCCTCGTGACCCAACTGTACCTCGAACTGAAACTCGTTGCCCGAGCGATCCACGTTCTCGACGCCCGGGGTCTGCTCCAACACCAGCGCCGCCTTGTCGGCGCCGTCCAGTACAACCAGCCGGATTTCCTGGGTCTGGCTCAACTGGGACAGGATCTTCCGAAAATCCCCCGCCGCCACCAGCGTTCCGTGCTCGATGATCCCGATCTTGTTGCACATGTCGCCCATCTCCGTCAGGATGTGCGACGAGATCAGCGTCGTCTTGCCCATGTCGCGCAGAGTCTTCACCAGTTCGCGAAACTCGATTCGCGCTCGTGGATCCAAACCGCTGGCGGGCTCGTCGAGTAGTAGAACCTTCGGATCGTGGATCAGCGTCTTTGCCAGGCAGCACCGTTGTTTCATCCCGCGCGAGAACGAGTTCACAAAATCGTCCGCCTTGCCCGTCAAATCGGTCAGCGCCAGCACGTCGTCGATGATCGCCCGCCGCCGCTTGCGCGGGATCTTGTAGGCCGCCCCGAAGAAGTCGAGGTACTCACGCAGACGCATCCCGTCGTACATCCCGAACGAGTCTGGCATGAACCCAATGATCTTCTTCACCTCATACGGGTACTTCGCCACGTCTATCCCGTCCACATAAGCCCTCCCGGCCGACGGGTTCAACAACGTCGCCAGAATCCGGATCGTCGTGGTCTTACCCGCGCCGTTCGGACCGATAAACCCGAAAATGTCGCGCTCCTCGACCTCCAGGTTCAGATCTTTCACAGCAAGGAATTCGTTGTACCGCTTGGTGAGGTTAACGGTCTGGATCAGTGCCATGCGTCTGAACCTCCATGGTCGGCCCGCTTCGGCAATAACAACAACGACGCTCTCAACTGCACGCGCAGTTGATCCGGGGGCAGTGGACGGCCCTCTTCGAGCCCGGCCACTTCCACGGCGCCGAGGATGAGCGCCACAGGCCTTTCCATGGTCTCGCCCGAGAAGCGCTCCCACGCGCTTATTGCCCATCCTGCCCCGCCCCCCGCCGAATCGAGGGGCTGGACCCGTTCGCGCCAATCCTCTATCCGATACGTCACCGTCGGCGTAGCACGGCCATCGCCGCCCGAGTGAATGACGTGATTGCTCGGCCAGGTTTCCTCGGCGCCCACTGGCCTGAAAACAACCGGCTTGTTCTGCCAGCCGGCGTCGTACAACTCGATCCGCAGATCGTCCGTCCCGTATTCCAGGGCTTCCTGGGGCAACAGCACGCAAAACTCAGGCTTGTCACCGGCCATGAACCTATAATCGTGATTCCAAGTCGTGTTTCGCGGAAGACCTCCCCGCCGGTTTGACCCCACCCCGGATCCCGGGGCCGCAAACGTCAGCAGCGGCAACCGTCGTGCGCCCCCCCCGCGCAATTCGACATCGGCCACCAGCAACGTTTCCTTCATTACGTTGCTCAACACTTGGTCCACGTTTACCCGGCCAAGTCCCGGCTCTCTCAACCAACCACAGAAGAACGGACCCAGTGAGGGGTCCGTTATGACTTCCCCATCCGTAAACCCATAGTAGTCCTTCGCCAGCAGAAGCACTGGGTAGTCCTGCTTCAAACGGCTCAGACCCCAGCCCGCCTTGCTCGCCTGTGAGGCCGAATCGGAGCGCTGCCCACGGCGCCTCACGGAGCGCGCTCCTACATAGGAACGGGCGGGAGTCACCGCCACACGCGTGACGCCCTGGTCTGCGAACGTCGGCACGTCGGCCGTGTAGACCACACCACCGCTATCGTTTCGAGTCTTCTGCAGTGGAAAGATCGAACCGGCGAAACAGAGAAACGGATTCTTTACCGCATGGCCGGTATTGTTGACGAACTCC
>JAACEL010000020.1 GCA_011682535.1 Nitrospiraceae bacterium
CTTGTTGCGGCGTCGGCCGACTGCGTCACACAACCTCGACGTAGCACCGCTACGCCGGCAGTTGTGCTCCTTGCCGATCTTGTCCTCACTGGCGTATCTGCGTATCCATGATTTCTTAAACTGCTCTAGCCGGAACAAACGAAAAGAGGTCGTCGTACGGGTTGAGCCCGAAGTAGCGCTTATTGTCCGAACCGCGCGGCCTCACCTCCAGCTTGCAGGCCTCGCCCGGCGTGAGAAGGTTTCGAGGCACGGCCAGGTAGAAGAGGCCGGCCGTCTCGCTCCACGATGGTTTGACGTGGCCCGGTACATAGAGCAGCGATACGGTTCCATCCTCGCTCAGCCAACGGATCTGGGTCTTAGTGGTATCGAAGTCCAGTACCCGGCGCCCGTTCACCACCAGCGTAAAACCGGGAAGACCGCTGGGCGGGGCCATGAAGGGGAAACCACCCGCAAAAACAAATGTGGTGTATGGCGTGTCCGGAGTGGGTGCGGTCTCCCACGTGAGAAGATGGAAAGGCTCTTCCTGCCGGATCCGATACATGGCCGCCGTGCGCTCCCGATAGCTCTGGCCCGCGCCCTGCTCGCCCTTGTGATAGACCAAGCGGCTGTAACCGGAAATCAGCGGCCCCTTGGCAAAGGGGGAATCGTCGATGCTATCTCGAACAAAGGCCACAGGCCACTCCGCCTTAGGCGTGGGGAAGCTTCGCGCATGATCGACGAGCCGTGAGAGCACGTACATGGCCTCGGGGCCGCCATTGCGGACGGCCACATCGAAGTTGAGTCCGCTGACAATCAGTGCGCCTTTGCCCACCTTGGCCTGCGCCAACAGCGACTTGTTGCGCCAGGTGTATTCGAAGTCGACATACCGCGAGAAGGGATGGGGAGCGCCATGCGAGTTGAGGGCTCGAATAAGGACTTCGGGCTGCTCGGGCAAGTCGTCCAGCAGCATGGTCTGCGCGCCCTGAAGCAAGTGGAACCAGGAAGCATCACACCAGCCGCCAGGCGTCAAGCCGCGCGTCACGGGATTGTCGTACACAAAGGTCCCGGCGTTGCTGTCGCCCTCGAATACGCCCAGCCACCAAGCCGGCTTGTAGGTCGTACAGTCGGTCGGGAACAGCCCGGCCGGCGAAAGAAGCACCACGCAGCTCCCTTTTTCCGCCGCGTTCAGTAGCGCACCGGTCAGTTGCCGTGCCACGTATACCGCGGGACTGGGCAGTGTGGCGGCGTCCGGCATCGGTTGAGGCGCCAGCGGCGCCAGAAGGGCCATCGTGTCCGGGCTAGCGTACACCGCGGCCTTCGAGTCGTTCTTGGGCGTCTCGACAGGATAGACCCATGCCGTCCAGTGGTTCGACTGGTTCACGGCCTCTGATTCCAACACGGCTTCGACGGTCACCCGCTGGGGCGTCGATGTCTCTGGCAAAGTGAATTGCACGGCATCCAACGTGGTGATTGTGCCATTGGGAACGCTGCCCAGCGAAAGCACGGAAGTATCGATCTCTTGGCCATCTCGCATCAAGCGACACGTGACGCGTCCGTTGTCGATCGCGGCGCCCGAATAGTTCGAGAGCTGGAGCGTGACCTGCAGCGGCCCGCCCGCGCGGTAGGTCTGCGCGATGCCATCCTGCAGCAAGACGACAGGACCGTTGAAGCGCCGGATCTCGTCAGGCGCAACGTCGATAGGACGGCGATGCACATCCAACAGGCCATTCGAGCCGCAGTACCACGGCTGGAGCAGCCACCAGTGATATCCAGAGATGTAGGGGTTCTTGCGCAATGCCTCGATGTTCATCTTGTGGCTCTGAACATAGAGCTGCTGGGAAACCGCCGACCATGCGGGCGTCTCCTCGATGAGCCCGGCCTGCGTCACGCGGTCGCGGGCATCCGTCAACCAGAAAGGCTTGAACGTGGTTTGGAACAGTTCGATTTCGTCGAGACGCGGGAAATGAACGTAGTTGCCGGTTTCGTGGCTGATCATCGGCTTGAGTGGCGTGCCCGTATTGAATTTCTCCGGGTTGTCCAACGGCGTCGTCAGAATGTCGAACATCACCGTCAAGAAGTCCAACGTGGGTCGGTCTTTCGTACCATCGGCGAAACCTGGCTGGAACAGGCCGTCCGAGTCAATGACCGGGCGCGTACTGTCCAGTTCCTTGGCGATTCGATAGAGGTCTTCGCCAACCCGCGGCATGCCTTCCCAGAGTTCGTTGCTCATGCACCAATCGAAAATCGAAGGATGGTTGCGGTAACGCTTGATGGCCGCGGCCCACTCGGTTTTGTAGAGTTCCAGTGCCTTGCCATGCGCTCTGTTATAGAAACGCGGATAGGCGATCGGGAGCTCGGGCGACACGAACATCCCCACTTCGTCGCAGGCTTCGTAGTACTCGGGAGCCACAAAGTGGCTGTGATGCCGCACGTAATTGAAGCCGTAGGATTTGGCCACGCGAAGACGGTCGATGTAGAACTGTTTGTCGGGGGGCGGTGCAATGGTGTCGGGATAGACGCAGTCGTCGCCGTAGCCCGCCAGGAAGTACTTCTTTCCATTCACGTAGAAGTTCGTGTCGCGGATCGCGATGCTCCGTACCCCAAACCGGCTCTTCAGCCCGTCCATCTTGGCGTCCCCACCGTCCAGCAGAGCCACTTCCGCAGTGTATAGATAGGGCGTTTCGGGAGTCCAAAGCCGGGCCTCAGGCAAATCAATGTCTAGCGACACGTCTTCCCCCGGCACCACCTTCTGTGTCTTGGAAGCCACGGCGGCGCCTTGCGCATCGGAGATGGTGACTCGGACGCTGGCGGCCTGGCTCGCGTCTCCCTGGACTTTCATCTGGACAACGCAGCCACTGGGCGCGGTGCGCGGTGCAATGAACAGATCCTGCAACCATGCCTGGGAGCGCGCCTCGAGTGTTACGTGGCTCCAGATCCCGCCCCAGGAAGTAAAGAAATGATCGATAATGTCCATACAGCCCTGGAGTGCATCTTCGCTCCACCGCTGCTCTGAGTCGACCAAGACCACGACCTCACTGTCCTGGCCCGGTTCGACGAATGACGTGACGTCGAACTCAAAGTTCGAGACATAACCCAGGTGTTGGCCCACCAACTGGCCGTTCACCCACACCTTGGCCGATCGGTATACCCCCCCGAAGCAGACAAAGACCCGGCGCCCCTGCCACTGTGCCGGTATCGTTGCCTGACGGCGGTACCAGCCCTTGCCGACGTAATTGTGCTGGAGCTTTTCCGTTTCTTCGCCGAAACCTTGCGCGTCCCATGCGCCCGGCACCTGGATAGGGGAGGGGAACGAGACGGATGGCGCGAACCATCCGTCTCGTTCGCCGAGGCTCTCGGGGTCTAGACGGAACGACCATGTACCGTCGAGATCGAGGAGAGAACGCGTGCCGCCTTCATCAGAGAATGCGCCTCCTGCCATGATAAATATGATTGCCGCGGCGGCCATACCCCACATGATGATTCCCATCTTGGATTGTGTCTCCATGCCGACAAACCCCTCCCGTTATCACCAAGCGACCGGACAACGCAAAGCCATCACTGCGCGTCCCATTTCCCGCAAAGACTGGCGCCTCGCGAGGTCAAGCTGTTATTGCAGAAGCAGCGAACGACACCTTTGTCAGGCATGGCCCGCTGCTCCTGCAACTTGTACTCGGCACCTACAATCTTCCATCTACTGCAGAGTACACTTATTGCTTCTTCTTGCGCGACACGAAGGCGGTGCCACCGGCAAGGACGGCTGCGGCAAGCGCCAACAGTCCGGCAACGCCGGCCACAGGAAGCATCAGGTCGCGAACGCACTGCGGCAGTTGGTCACTGGTGATCGTGACATCATCCACAGCAATGTCGAATGCCGATGCGCCAGCATACCAGTTGGTGCCGCCCATTAGGGCAATCGTCACGTCTTCTTCGGGATCGAGAGCCGCCGGGAACGTAGGCGTCGTGCCGCCCACGTGCTCCATGGCGCCATCCGCGCCCCAGAACACGTCCACACCTTCCGTCGTGACCACGTACTGCACCGTAACGGTGTAGCTGGCCAGCGGCAAATAGGCCAAGGCTCCCGTCGCGAAAGCGAAAAGGTTGTATTGTCCGCCATACGCACTCACAAGGCAACTCGACAGATCGGCGCCTTGGTAGAACATCCGGCCCCACACATACCCTCCGCCGAACGTGCTGTCGGCCGTGGGAATGGTCCAGGAGAACGTGAACCCAGGCTTCAGCTTGGTCTCGAACTGTGCCGTGAACACCGGGTTGACGGCGTCGGTGTTGATGAAATGCAGTTGTTCGTTGTCCATCACCGCCGTGGAGTCGTCAGAGTACAGCGGATTGATCGTCCACACGCAGTCGGAAAGGAACGAGTTGCCGTCGAACGGCTCGACATACGTAACCTCGCCGGTCGGGAAGAAGACTTCGCCCTCGCCCTCGCCTTCGCCCTCGCCCTCGCCTTCGCCCTCGCCTTCGCCTTCGCCCTCACCTTCGCCTTCGCCCCCACAGGGGAACGCGTCGGCCGTAATGCTCAGGTCGTCAATGGCAATGTCGTAAGGTCCCACGACGGTGGGGCCGTAGAGGTCCATGGAGCCGAGGTAAAAACCGAGGATGTCCGTGCCGGGCTCATTGTCATACACGCCAGCGGTACCCGCGTCATAGGCGCCGCCATTCGTGGCCACGTAAACGGTGAAGTCCGTTGCATTGAGCTCGAACTTGATTGAAAGCGATGTCGTCGTAGTTGCGTCGACCGACGGGTAGGCGCCGCCACCGATGAGGATGCTGTTACCCGAACGCCCGATGCTCAGCCAGTCGATGGCCGGAACGCCGGGAATCCAGAACCGGTTGACCAGATAGGCTCCACCATCCACCAACTGCGAGGTGTCGGGAATCGTGTACTCCACGGTCCACGGAGGCGCAATGCGATTGTCCATGGCTCCTACCGCCATGGCCACCCATTCGGTTGACCCCCCGCTGGCTCCTACCTTGTGAAAGGTGCACACGCCGCCGGCGATCACCACGGAATCGGCTTCCTCGCCTCCGAACACCGATCCACTTCCGAAAACACAGCAATTGAAAGTGCCGTCTGTCGCGAAGTCCTCCGTGCATGTTTCCTGTGCCCACGCGCCAGCGCAGAGAATTGCCGCCAGCATTACCGTCATGAACTTGCTCATTGCGTTCCCTCCCTTTGAGCGTCCCAATGACGCTGCCATCTTGCTCTACCTCATAAGTCATCACCTGAGGAATATGCACCCGACCGCCCGCTCGGCGTATGGTGTGCAAGCCTCAGGCCGTCACTCCCGGCGCACACCGTGTGCGCCAGGTTGTTCGCCAAGAACGTGAACTCGAGATGAGTACACGGTTCTTCGTAACATGACCTGTGGTCGATATCGGTCATTCACTCACTCCGCAGCCGCACAGGGTGGCTGGCAATCTGTTGTCAGAGAAGAGCATTCGCCACTTTCTTGTACGCTTCGACAATATCGCTCACGTCGCCCTGTGTGAGGCATGACGCTATCGTCAGCAGGATCGAACGGCTGGCCAAGTCGTCGCAGTTGGGACAGGCGCCGCGCTCATAGCTATACTCGTTGGCAAACGCATTGGCTGGATCCGTCCACGGCCGTCCCGTGTTGCTTTGGCCGCGCCGATTCACCAGACTCAGATTGTTCCAGTGCCAGTGCAGGCCCCAGTTCTCCATCGCAATGCAGGCGAAGCTGCCCTCAGGGCCCCGGATGCCCTCAGCGTGGAGCGCCTTCGCAAAAGCTTCACAGACTTCGGCGGACGGCAACGTGACAATGAGAAACGGGCCGCTGTCGCCTTTTGGATCGACAATCCGCCGGCACTGCAAGCCCTCGATCTGTTCAATCTCTCGCCGAATGGCGTACTTGCTCTCGCGCATGGCGCCAGTGATGGAGTCGAGTTTGCGCAATTGCGCCAAGCTCATCGCGCCCGCGAGTTCGCTCATGCGTGCACCGATGCCCCAAAGCTGGTACTGCTCGTCGTCCGGGTCCAGGCGGCCCTCCGCGTTTCGCGCATAACCCATATCGTGAATAGCAAAGCAGCGCTTGTAGAAGTGTTCGTCGTTGCATACGACAATGCCGCCTTCGCCCGCGGTCATATTCTTGTTAAGTTGGAAGCTGAAGATCGCCAGGTCGCCTTGAGAGCCGACCGGCTTCCCCCTGTAGCTGGCGCCGTTGGCTTGGGCACAGTCCTCTATGACGGGCAAACCGGCGTCACGCGCCACCGGCAAGATCGCATCCAGATCGCCAGGGGCGCCACTCATGTGCACAAGCAGTAACGCCTTGCTCCGGCTGGAGATCTTCCGGCTCAAGTCGGTCGGCGACATGCAGAACGTGTCGTCGATGTCGACAAGACGCGGGATGGCCCCGAGGCGCACGATGGCCCCAAGGCAACTCACCCATAGGTATCCGGACAAGAGCACCTCGTCGCCGGGCCCGACATCGAGGGCGCCCAGCGCGCACATCAGCGCGGCCGTCCCGCTGCCAGTGGCCAAGGCATATCGGCGGCCAAGCCTGGCGGCGAACTCCTGTTCGAGCGTGTCCACCATGTGTTCAAGGTGCGGACCATAGTAACGAAACGGGCTGCGGCTGCTGAGAACCTTGCCCACCAGGTCCATTTCTTCCTCGCCTATCCAGTGGGAACCAGGGAGTTCCCAGGGCAGCGGGACCGTCCGGACCGGTACGCCTCCGTTTACTGCCAACTCCTCGCACAGAACTTGACTCATCTACTGACTCCCTAGTGTCTTAGTCCGTTACGGCGCCCCATCGCTCTTGGTACGCGGCCGTGGCGATCCTTCGTCTCACGAGCCGGAGCCGCCCCCTGTTGGGCGAAGGGGCGGCCCTGGTTCGTGGGTAATGACGCGATCAACCCCATCCGCCCATGTTCCACATCCACCAGCCGAAAACCTGGCGAAATTCGTTCGTGCCCGTCCCGCCATCTGGAAGCACGGGCAGCTTCGACTTGTAGCGGACGAACTCGACATGGCCATCCAGGTAGAGCACGTTGCAACCGCCGGGAATGTGGTTGAAAGTGACCTGGGCGTTCATCGCGCCGGGGTACCACTCGGCCACGCCGCCGGCCGCCCAGACGTCAAACATCATGACCATTTCGCTCTGCGCCGTGGACGACGCAGCCGGATTGTTGATATCGGTGATGTAGAACCGTTCAATACCCTCTCTCAGCCGATACAGCGTGTCCGGCAAGGGCGCGCCGCCGTCATCGGTCCAACTCCCCGGCGTGTTCTGCTGAATATTCGTCTGGATGTTGGCAAGCATGCTTGAGTCGAGGTCGCGGTCCAGCGATTTCAGCCGCATGATGGAATACTCGCTACCCCAAGGAGTCGAGCCGGAACCAGGCTGCCAACCGATAAAGTCATCGGCATCGTCGTACCACGCCACGTAATTGTGGGCCACCAACGCCAGCAGCAATTGAGAGCCGGTTGACGATCCCCACGACACGTAGATATAGGAGGGGTTGATGGAGAGCATCATTGGCAGATACCATTCCCGCGATAGGGGGTCCGGATCGGCGGCAATGCGCGCAATCTGCGCCCCGTAGTCTTGCTCCACCTCAACGGCCGACATGCCGTTGGAGGTCTCAAGAGGACTTCCCGCGGTCGAACGGGCATCCGAGGGACAAATCCAAATCTCCGGGTCCGTCCAATACTCCGGGTAGAGCTTGTTGCCCGCTATCCCATGGTAGCCGGTGGCCGGGTTGCCGCCGTTGTTTCCCGGAAAATACTCGGGGCCGGGCGGGAGCTTCCCCCCCTTGCTCTCACCAGAGTACATTTTCAGAATCAGTCCCCACTGCTTAAGATTGTTGGCACAAGACGCTCTGCGAGCCGCCTCACGCGCCCGCGCCAGCGCCGGCAACAAAATCGCTGCCAATATGCCAATGATAGCGATAACCACAAGCAGCTCAATTAAAGTGAATCCCTGCTTTCTCATATATAGCTCTCCTTGGTTTGATTGCCTTTACACATAATCCCTCTCTAGCGCCCAAGGCTATAGGAAGCACGTTTCCCTGCGATTTGGCAGTGCTTTAGCCATCCCACTTTCCCAAGAGCGCCAAAAACTTGGAAGCCAAAATCTGAGGCCTTGCGAACATTCGCCCGTTTTGGTATGTTTCCAGGATGCGGACTTGACAGCATCCAAAGTACAATACATTGAACACTACGGATTATACGGTCTCGGCGTAAAGTCGGCTTGTTCTTATTGGAGGAAGAATTGTATGAATCACGGACATCATATCGAGCCGGAGTTCACGGCTCTCCCAGACTGGTTCGGGCTGTCCGCCAGCCGCCCGGTGCGCGTATCGTCGTGGATTCCAGGCACGGGCCCGCTGAGAGCCATCCGTCCGGGCTCACCCGATTTCCCAGGATGGGAATACGGCGACTTCGTCCTAACACCCGAGCAGCAGGATCGGCGGCCTCACGATCATCAATACTACGAGATATGCATCATACGCAGCGGCGAGGCGATGCACTGCACGGACGATTTCACAGACCATCTCACCGCGAGAACGGTTGTCGTGATGACGCCGGGTTCCGTACACTCGATATACGGGATACGAGATCTGGTGCAGACGAATCTGTACTATATGTCCGAATGGCTGTGCCATGACCTATCGGCCTTTTGGGGTCAGGAAGGACTTATCCCGCTGTTCCTCTCGGCCTCACTGTTCAGGACACCACTGACGGAAGTAGCCATTCAGTTCACGATCACCGAAGAGGAAATGCAGAGCGTGGACCACGAGATCGCCGATATCGGCCAGGAATGCTCTTTGGAGCAGCCTTCCTCGACGTTCCTCAACATGGCACTGCTGAAGCTTCTGATGAAGCTGAGCCGGGCGTACGTACACCAGAATCCCGATGAATTTCTGCTCGGGTTCCGCCCGGAGGTGCGCAAGGCGTTGGAGTACATCGAGCAAAGCTTGCTCCAGCTAGACGCCTTCTCCGTTCCGGATCTGGCGGAGAGTGTGGCGCTCTCCGCGGGACATTTCTCGGCCATCTTCAAAGAGGCAACCGGTTGGACACCGATGGAATACTACCAGCGGCGGCGCGTGCAGCACGCGTGCCGATTGCTCTTGGAGCCGGACAGACAGATAACGCGTATCGCGCTTGATCTCGGATACTCCGATTCAGCACATCTGTGTCACTTCTTCAAACGCTATCAGAACATGTCTCCCAGTGAGTACCGCGCGACTCTGTTCCGCCAGAGCCACCCGCACTAGGCTGTCACACGAACAACTGTCGTTCGCATTTATTCGTACCCCAGATTCTAATACTAAGTGCACGGCTGGGCGTTTTTGGGAATGTTGGGGCCTAAGCCCTTTTCCGTCGGAGCCATCCGTCGCTCACGGGTGAGCGGCGACGGATGGTGACAGCGGGCAAGGGCGCGCTGTTCACTTTCTACGACTTCCCTGCCGAGCATTGGGCGCATCTTCGCACGACCAACCCCATTGAATCCACCTTCGCCACCGTCCGTCCAGCGGCGCAAAATCGCGGGGTAAAAGGAGAGTGTCACGGTAGCGTTCGACACACTTGCGAAACTCGCGCTGTGGGAGAAACTCCGTGAGTTGCGAAAAGATCGTTCGACCGCTGTCCATATGCCGTTTCCTTCCGTGTGGGCACGGAAGAATGGGACTTTTCAGAAGTCGAACTCAACATCGATTTTCTTGTTTTGTCCTGTAAGTAACCCATTATCAAGCCATTAGAAACACAACTTCAAAAACGTTGGGACAGCAGTGCTAATCACTATACCTTAAAATCTCTGTACCGTAAACTGAGATTTCAAGGCATTATCCCTGCTGAAAACTTGTGCCTGTCGAGTAGGCGGGGGGCTTTCAAGCTCCAGGACGAGGTTCGTTTTCTCTGTTTGCCGCCTGGTTTCCCGGCGGTGCCACGCAATTAAGACTTGTACAAATCTTCCACATCGCGGTCAATCTTGGGTAATCTCGCCGGGCTTTGGCGGCAGAACCCGCACAACGGCTTGGCCGATAACGCCAGAAAGCGCGTCACGCGCCTCGATACGGTAGAATCCGGGGGCTTCGTCCAGCGCCAGAGAAAAATAGGTGCTCCCTTCGCCCCCCCGGCATTCGACATCGCGGGCATAGTAAGGAATCGGCGCGCCGCCAGGGGCCGACAGGGCGACATGGACAAGATGAGCCCCGGGCAAGGCGCCCTTGGTCTTGATCGTGATACCCACCGGCAGGCGGCGGCCGGCGGGCACGGCAGCCGGTGCGGCGATTGCAACCTCGGACACCTCGTAAGGAAGCGCGGCGAATAAGGCCGCGTCTCCGGGCGCCATTTTGAGGCCGATCTTACCCGGACGCGGAACGCGCTTGCCCTCGCGCAGGTCGTAAACGGCTTCGTGCCCGCCGAGATTCACCCGCACCTTGTATTTCTTCCCCCCCGCGCCGGGGTCGGCGAGCAATACAACCAGGCGGGCCTTGCCATATTCAAACTGGGCCCACTGGCCTGGGAACGCACCGTCCCTGGGGAACTCGACCTGGGCTGGCGGCTCGAGCCCGGCCGACGCCAGCAAAGCGCCAAAAAGGGAACGCAGTGCGGCGCTTCCATCGGCGGCGTATTCATAGCCGGGCAGGGGATGATTGAGAAGCGCGGCGCCCCCCGGCCCCGCGCCGCGAAGCAGCCAAACGGGCGTACCGCCCACGGCGCCCGCGGCGGCGGCCTCTTCGGGCTCCAGCGCCTGACTCGGGACGACATGCTGGAGAACTCCCTTGGCCGTGAGTCCGTCGCGGGCGATCTCGATCATAACGTCGGCGGGCGGAACGGACATGGGACTGCCAAGACTGCGGACACCGAACAGGCCGTCCAATGGGAAACCACTTCGAACTGCCCCGTGCCCGTCATAGCCGCCCGGCGCGATGTCGGCCACGAGGTAGCCACCGGCCTCATGGAAGGCCCGAATCGCGGCGGCCTCGTCGTCGTCCAAGACTCGCACGCCGGGAAGGATCAACAACTTATATCGGGTCAGACGGCCTTCCTTGGCGTGTGTGGGCGCGACGAAGTCGAACGGGTATCCCAGGTGATTGAGCAGTTGAATCCAATCGGCCTGAGCGTCGCGGGTGCGGCCTTTCCCGGCGGGGAGTAACGCATCGAGGTGTAGGGACGCAGGGCTGTCGTACACCGCGATGGCGGGGGTGGCACGCTGCGAACGGATGAGGAGCGCCCCCGTTCCGTTGTCCAGTTGGCGCATCGCGCTCAACGCGCGTTCCAGCACGCGGGACGGACGTCCATCGGGCGTCAAGGGCGGAGCGGGCATCACGGCTTCGGCCCCGGCAAACGGGGACGATATCCATGCGCCCTGCATGCCGTGCATCAGTTGGTACCACGGCAGCCAGGCCGCCCGGTCCCAGGCGCGGCCGTCCTGGGGCGTATCCCAGATGAGGGCGCGGCGAGCGCCCTGAGTGTAGTAAGAACGCACCTTGGCCACGGTGACGGGGTCGCAGGGCACGGCCAACACATCAAGGCGTGGCGCCACCAGTGACCAGTCCCCGATCGGCCCGATTCCGCGGACGCCCCGCGCGCCAGCGCGGACGCCCACCCGCGCATCGATATCTACGTCTTGGACAATGTCGCGCCCCGCGGCATAGGCGGCCGCTTGGCGCCGGTCGAGGAAACGCTGGAAATCCACCCAGGAGGCGTAGCGCCCAGCGGCCACGGCCGCCTCGCGCGTGGCCGGAACGACGGCGTCCCACGTAGCGAAGTCCTTGCCCCAGCTCTTGTTGAGTTGGGCCAGATCGGCATACTCCCCGCGCAGCATCGCCCGGAATGGACCGAGAGCCCGCACGCTGTCGGAGCGGGCGGGGGCGTCGAGCAGATAGCGGGAAGTTCCCACCGTCCAGAACGCGGTAGTCCGATCGCGCAACTCCGCCGTTTCGGACTCGAAAGACTCGGGGTTGAGAAACCAGGGGAACAGGTGGCCGTCAAAGCCGGGCCGGGTGAGCAGCGGGACGGGGCGTAGCGCAGCCTTGGCGAGATAGAAACGCACCTCATTGGTAGCAGGGGCGCAGATGGCGTCAACCCCGGCCTTGGCGAGTACGCCAAGGTAGTGGCGGGCGTTGTATTCGCCCAGGGCGCGCCCTTCGGCGGTGAGATGGAGCGCGCCCGGAACGGGAGCCGTGCGCACGGGCAGATAGAACGCGTGGTGATAGGCGGCGCGTTCGCGTTCCCAGCGCGCGGGACGGGGACTGCGGGTATCGGCCACAAAGACATCGACCCGGATGAGATTGGCAATCAGGTCGGCGAATTCGAGGTGCAGATCCACGCTACCCGCCTGGGGCGGCAGAACGGCGTAGGCTTCCGCCACGAGGCGGCCGAGGGAATCGGTGGCGCGTGCGCCGGCGACGCAAGAGCGCGGCCGCTCATAGTGGGGGCGCACTTCGAGGGACACGGTGAGGGCATCGTTGGCCAACAGGTAGCCTTTGGAGTAGGCAAGCCGGGTAACCTCGGGCCAGCCTTTTACTTCGACGGGATGAGTGAACCAGTCGACGACACGGTTGCGGTCCAGCAGCCACACGTCCAGGAAATAGCGCCCGGCGCCCACGGGTACCTCGAGAAGGTAGCTCTCCTCACCTTTGGCCACGCGGGGCAGGTCGAGAAACTCGCGCCGCAACCCCCGGTCTGGGTCGCGAATGGCGGCGCGCACGCCGTAGGCTTTCTCGGCAGGCGCATTGAGCAACACACGGAAGGGTTGATAGGCCATCGGCGTGGCGCCGTCGCGGAGTGCCTGGACGTACTCTTCCGGGAACCCGGGCGGGATCTCCTCTTCCTTGGGCTTGAGGGGCGCCGGCGTCTCGATACTGGCGATCCAGGCATCGCTATCGCGCCCGGCGGCCCAACGGAGCGCCTTCGCAACCAACGAGAAGTACGTGTCAAGATAGGCACGGCGGGCGTGCATGGGGTCGGTCAGCGCCGGGAGAAGGAAGTGGGTAAAGGGGCGCCCGCCGGGGTATTCAAGCGCGACACAGCGCCCGGCGGGATGTTCGAGGGCCCGTACGAACCCCAGACTGAGGGGCCACTCCGGCGTGTGGGCAGCGCCGATGCCGCGGGTCACGGGGGCGTCGTCCTTGGCGGGCACGGCCGCGTCGAGGAATTCTTGCAGGGGGGCCGGCAGGTTGGTGCGATGGTGGGCCAGGACGAGCCCGCATCCACCGGCGACCTTGTCAACCAGTTGGCGGATCACGTCTTCGGGCAGTATGGAAAGATCGATGTTGCCAATGATCACGACATCGTGGTCGTCAGAAAGGCTCTCGCGCAGACGGGCAGCGGTGTCTTCAGCAGACACACCGGGGATCGGAGAGGCGTCATTCCCCAAATGGGTGGCATCCCAGACGGGAGCCACGTGCATATCGAGGTCGAGCCGCTGGACCAGGCCGACGGCGTCGAGCAGCGTGAACCGCGGGGCAATGACGAGGGTGCGGATCGGGCCACCCTTGAGCGGCCGCCCCCAGATCGTCGCGCCGGCGGGGGGCGGGGTGTCAAGGAACGCCTCATCGAACCCGGCATAGGGCCTGGGATCCTTCGCGGCGGCCGTAAGGCACACCCCCCAGAAGACAAACAGGATCCGTAGGGCGGTCTTCATGCTTCTTCAGTCCCCGAACAGCTTGCGTTGAATTACAAGGATAGCAGAAAGCGCGGCGCTTAACACCTGTTTTGAAGGCCCCTCGGGGGATTGCAAAGCAAGAGACGGGGTGCTGCTATACTGCCTGCGGCTTACGCGTTGCTGCGTGGCGCGTGGCGCAAACGCACAGGGAGGGATGAGGGATGATGGGTGTGTGTCTTGCGGTGTTATTGGCCGCGACATCGAGTGCTCTATTGGTACCAACGAACGCCTTGGGCGGCCTGGAATCACCGTGCATCGTAGACGCGCGCTCGGCGGAGGAATACGGGGCGGGCCACATCCCCGGCGCCGTGCATCTGGACGTGCCGCTCTTGTCGGAGAAGCGGGACGGCACGGTCAATCTGCTCAAGCCATTGGACGAGGTCAGGAACCTGCTGGGGCTGGCGGGTGTGGATCCCGCGCGCCATGTCGTGGTGTATTCCGATATGGGGGACGAGAAGAAATTGACGTTCGCCACGCGGCTATTCTGGCTGCTGGAGTACTTGGGCTATCCGCGAGTGTCGTTGTTGGACGGCGGCATCGGGAAATGGACGGCGGAAGGCCGGGCGCTGGAAACCGGGGCCTGCGAGTACGGACCGGTGGAGCTGGAGGCGTTCACGCCTGACGAGAACAAGCGCGCGTATCTGGACGAAGTGAAGAGGATATCGGAATCGGGCGGGGACGGCCTGGTCGACATCCGGCCGTTGGCGCTTCACCTGGGACGGAAGAAGAAGCCTTATGTGTCGCGTCCGGGACACATCCCGAATTCGAGCAACGTGCCCACGGGTGAACTGCTGGACAGCGAGACGCATCTGTTCCTCCCGAAGGCCGACCTGCAGGCGGCGTTCCTGATGCGGGGCGTGAATGGCCGGCGCCGGGTGGTCTTGTACTGCAACAGCGGCAACAGCGCAACGGCCGGCTATCTGGCCGCGCGCCTGACAGGGTTCAAGAACGTAGCGGCGTATGACGGTTCGATGGCGGAGTGGGCGTCGCGGGGAGACCTATCGATGGAAACGGATTCGGTGGAAGAACTGCGGGTGCTGGCGGCCGAACCTGGCGGCAGACATCCCGGGCGGATGATGACGGTGTATCTGAACGGTCTGGCGGAGGCGGCTTCGCAGCGGCGGCTGGCCGCGCTGGAGGCGTTGAAGACACCGGAGGAAATCGCCACGTACCAGGAGCGGACCCGCCGGTTTTTCGTCGAGCAACTGGGCGGCTGGCCGAAGAAGACACCGCTCAACGCGCGGGTCGTCGAGGTGGTGCACCGCGACGGCTACCGCGTCGAGAAGATCATCTACGAGAGCCGCCCGCGGTTCTTCGTAACAGCCGCGCTGTTCTCGCCCACGAGCGAACCGCCGTATCCCGCGGTGTTGGTGCCGTGCGGCCACAGCGCGAACGGCAAGGCGAGCGAGGTGTATCAGCGGGCGGGCATCTCGCTGGCGAAGAACGGCATCGCCGCGATGATCTACGACCCGATCGACCAGGGCGAACGCTTCCAGTTGCTTGCCGAGGACGGGAAAGGGCGGCTGGGCGGCACGACGGGCCACACGATGACGGGGCAGGGCTGCATTCTGTTGGGCACGAACACGGCTGCGTACCGGATCTGGGACGGTATCCGGGGCATCGATTATCTCGTGTCGCGTCCGGAGATCGACCCGGAACGGATCGGGTGCACGGGCAACTCGGGCGGGGGCACGCTGACGAGTTACCTCATGGCGCTCGACGAGCGCGTGCAGTGCGCCGCGCCAAGCTGCTACCTGACCTCGTTCCCGCGTCTGCTGGAGAAGACGGGGCCGCAGGATTCGGAGCAGAACATCTACGGCCAGATCGCGTTCGGGATGGAACACGGCGACTATGTGATGATGCGTGCGCCAAAACCGACGCTGTTGTGCAGCGCGACGTTCGATTTCTTCGACATTCGCGGTACGTGGGACACGTTCCGCGAGGCCAAGCGACTGTACACGAAACTCGGGTTCGCCGAGCGCGTCGACCTGGTCGAAGCGCCCGAATCGCACGGGTTCTCGCTGCTGCTGCGCCAAGGAATGGTACGCTGGATGCGGCGCTGGCTATTGCAGATCGACGAACCTGTTGTTGAAGCCGAGTTTCCAGTACTGACTGAAGAGGAAATCCAGTGTACGCCGGACGGACAGGTCATGTTGCTGGAAGACGCGCAGTCGGTGTACGACCTCAACGTCGCGCAGGAGACGCGGTTGGCCGAAGGACGCGCCCAATTCTGGCAGACGGAAACGCCGGAAACCGCGCTGGCCAAGGTGCGCGAGCTGGCTGGCATCCGGCTTTTGGCCGAACTGCCTGAACCGGAGGTCGAAGAACAGGAAACTCTGGAACGCCCGGGATACAAAATCCGGAAACTCGTGTTGTATCCCGAAGACGGCGTGCGTCTGCCTGCGTTGCTGTTCGTTCCCGAGACGATCCGGACCGCATGTCTGTATGTGCATGGCGGGGGTAAAGCGATCGACGCAATGCCCGGTGGGCCCATCGAGCAACTCGTGCTGGAGGGCGGCCTGGTGCTCGCACCCGACCTGCGCGGCATGGGCGAGACGATGACGACGGAAGGCAGCGGGGGTTGGCGCGACCGCTTTGGACCGGGCTGGCAGGACTTCTACCGCGCCTACCTGCTCGGGCGTTCGTATGTCGGAATGCGTACCGAAGACATCCTTGTATGCGCGCGGTACCTGGCGGCCTGCGAGGGCGCCGATTCGCCGAGACCGGTGCGCCTGATCGGCATTGGCGAAGCCGGGATCCCCGCGCTTCACGCCGCCGCGCTCGAGCCCGGCCTGTTCGACGGACTTCGGCTCGAACGTACGCTGCCGAGTTGGGTGGACGTCGTCAATTCGCCCGAGGCCAAGGAACAGCTTCAGAGTACCGTCCACGGCGCATTGAGGTTCTACGACCTACCGGATCTGATCGAGACGCTGCCGGCGGAACGGGTGACTATCGCCGACCCCTTGGCGTTGTAAAAAACAGCGCGGGCGCTACTCGCGCCGGTTCTCGACGGTGAACGTATCGAAGACGGCCCCATTGCGGTCAATGCCTCGGACGGTGATGGCGTCGTCGGTCACATCCACGTCGCAGAAGTGGAAGTCGGAGTGCGTGACTTCGATCTGAGGCCAGTCTTTCTTGAACGTGTGGTCAAGGATGCCGCTGGCGCCGCCGGTGATGACATAGACGGGACCGGTGTCTCGCGGCCACCGCCCGCGCTCATACTCGTGCGTGTTGCCGCTGAAGATCATCGTGACGTTGTGCGCTTCCAGCAGGGGCACGAGGTGCTCGCGCAGGTCGGGCTCGCCGTCGTAGTAGCTGCCTTCCCAGTTCTCGGAATACGGGGGGCGATGGCAGAACATGAAGCGGTAGCGGGCCTCCGTGGCCGCGACACCGGTCAGCTCCTTGACAAGCCACTTGTACTGCTCGGACTCTAGCGGCAACTCACCGAACCCATCGCGCATGGCATCGAGGATGATGTAGCGGTCCTGGCCAAAGGTGAAGGCGAAGTAGTATTCGCTGCCCGAGTCCTTGGCGGGGTGCGCGCAGAGGGCTTCGAACCACTGAATGACGCGGTCTTCCTCCGGGTCGCCGTAGTACTCGTGATCGCCGATGGCCACGTAGCTGGGAATGGTCGTCATGAGCCGCCTCATCGGCATGAAGTACTTCTCGGTGGCTTCACGATACGTCCCGCCGATATCGCCGGTATTGAGAATGAGATCCGGCTTGCACTCCGCCATCAGCCCGCACAGACCCTCAAAGATCGCCGGAGGACCCGCCGGATCGCCGGCAACGACGAGGGTATAGTCGGGGGCACCCTTGCCGGGAGCGGCCTTGAGCGTGTGCCAGGGACTGCGCACGCCGCCTGAGCCAACGGCGTAGCGGTAGGTCGTTTCAGGCACGAGAGGCCCGAGACGGACCTCATGGACGGTGACGGACTGGGCATCGCCGGCCTCCTGGAGAGAGGTGGCGTCTCCTGGCGCGAACCAGACGTGACTGTCGCAGGGAATGTCGGTTTCCCACATGACAGTGATCGCCTCGCGGCGCACATCCTGGAGATACGGGCCCTTGATGATGACGGGAATCCCGGAACCGCGCTCGTCCCTCAGTCCTGCAAGCGCGCCGCGAGCCCGGGCGAGCAGCGCTTGCGCGCCGGCGACGCTGGCGGCGTCCATGGCTTCTCGGGCTTGGTCGCACGCGGCGCGATACAGCCGGCGAACCGGCGGCGTGCGCTGGGCGTCGGAGAGCAGTTTGAGGTTCTCGGAGGTCACGCAGAGCGCGTTCAGGTGACGTTCGAAATCCTCGCCGAATCGCTCCATGCCGGGGAGACGCAGTTCGGCCCACTCGACCCGGCCCGGTCCCCCCTCCCCTTCGACGCAACAACTGACGACGAACCGTTCTCCCGGCACGGCCGACTCTGTGAGGCGGAAATAGCGGTTGTCCCATCGGTTCGAGCGCCCGCGGTCTTCGCCGTTAACATAGACGCGCATATTCTCCTTAAAATGGAAATACAGTCCCAACGGCTCGCCCTGCACCTGAAGATTGTGAATCGAGGCCGGAACCTCTACTTCCACACGCCACCACACGACCGCCTCGTCCCCCTGCCAGTCCTTCTCCGGTGTGTTGAGCGTCCATCCGTCATCCGTCGCAGGGAAAGACCAGTCTTCGTCCGTGCCACCGAATCGGTAACGCCACTGGTCCGGGCGCACGCGCCAACGGTCTTTGGCCGCCTGTACGCGGGACAGGTTCTCGGTCAGTGACGCAAGCCACGCGTCGGTTCCCGCCTCTTCGGCGCTACGTACCTCATCCCAAGTGCGTGCGGTTGCCCAGCCCGTTTCCTGAGCCTGAGTCGATAGCATAGCGAGTAATAGAACAGTGAGTACGCCGCGCACAATCCTTCTCCCTTCTACCCCTTTGCACGCCTCTGTCCCGCACACGACAGCAACGCCATCACCGTAAGCGCCATTAGCAAATCGCCTGTCGCTCGAGCTGCGGACACGCGCGAGCCCACCGCCGCACCATGGCATCCCCCGCCCTCACCCTCACCTTCACCTTCACCTTCACCTTCACCTTCACCTTCACCTTCACCTTCACCCTCACCTTCGCCCTCACCCTCGCCTTCGCCCTCGCCTTCACCCTCGCCTTCACCCTCACCTTCGCCCTCGCCTTCACCGCCGAGGAGGGTTACGGTGATCTCCTGAGCGGTGGATACATTACCAGGCGAATCTACAGCAGTGACGGCGTGGATGTTGGGGCCTGGCTGGAGGAAAGCGATGAAGGCCCAGGTGGTCTCGCCGGACGTGAAGTTGACGCCGGCAAGGGCGCCGTTGACGCGGATTTGGTCAACATTCGAACCGCAACTGCCGGCGAGCGTGAGCAAGTCCTCCGTGGTGGCATAGTCCACACCAGGGCCGTTTCCGCCGTCTGTAAGGATGGCGGGCGGGTCGGGCGGCACGGTGTCGAGATAGATGTCGTCGCGATGGACCTCCGACGCGTGGCCGAGGGCGTCCCTGAACTGGACGTATACATTGCGGAAGCCGTCCGTACCGGCGGCGAGCGTCCAGTCCCGGGGATTGGCGTAGTCTTCCCAGTTGCCCCAAATCACGCCATCGGTGCCCAATCGTTGTTGGGCGACGCCGCTGCCGGCATCTTCGGCCGGCAGGGATAGTTCGACGTCAAGGGTGTTGGTGGAATCGGCATCCGCCTCGATCGTGATGGAGCCTGTGGGCGGCGTCGTGTCGAGGATGACGGTGTCGGAGACGGTCTCGGACAGGTTGCCCGCGCCGTCTTCGAACTGCGCGTAGACGGTCCGCTCGCCATCGGCCTTGGCGGCCGACAACGTCCAGTCGGCGGTGTCCGCGAAAACACTCCAGTCGCTCCAGTTGGTCTCGTCGTGGCTAAAGCGCATGCGGGCGGCCGAGCCGTAAGCGTCGTCGCTGGTCAACGACAGCGTTACGGAGCGGGTGGGGGTGTACTCGTCGCCGCCGTTGATCACGACGACGCCGGTGGGCGGGGTCGTGTCGACAACGGCGATATCGTCGGGATAATGGCGCGTTGACCCCGACAAGTGGTAGGGAGCATCCTTGAGCCACACTTGGGCCAGGGTGTCGTCCGAGTACTTCCCGACATAGCGGCCTCCGTCGAACAGGAGGTAGACGTAACCGGCGGCAGCCGTCACGCCGACCGGGTAGAGGGGCAGGAAACCCGGCACGGAGGGAGAATCCTTCACCCATTCTTCCCCCCAATCCGCCAGGCGGAACTTGGCCGTTTTCCGCTCCGCGAAGTAGATGCAGTAGAAGAAATCACCCGACACGGCAAGGTCGTCCGGGAATTTCGTCCGGCCTCCCACGGAAACGGATGGCGCATGTATGATCGCGTCCGCGATCAGATACTGTGGGTCAGACGGTCCGGGCAGGCCGAACAGACCGACCCAGCGACCGCCGTTGAGCAGGCAGAAGATGGTGTCGCGCGAGATGGCGAATGACTCGGGGAGATAGGTGCTGGCTCCCTCGGTGTAGGTGGGGCCATCCGCCAACCAGTCGAAGGTTCGATCCAGGGCGTCGACCTTCCCGATGACGCGGCCGTGGTCGTACAGATAATAGAGGAATCCAGACGCGGCGGAGACGGCAAGCGGGTAATAGGTCGTGCTATCGCGCACGTAGCTGGGGGCGTCCAACATCTGAACGGCGGACAGGTCGGCGGGGTCGTATTCTCCCGCCTTGCGTCCGTTCTGATGAAGCGTGTACAAACTGTCGGCCGAGGCGCAGGAAAGCACTCCCGCCATGGCCGCCACCAGCAACACTGCGGCGCAAGACCACGAACTGCCACCAAACCAGCGCCTATTCCCCACGATCGTCACGGCTGCTCCCTCTCCTCTGCACGTCGAAGCGTCTGCACATACGACCCGGGAGCAAGCAGACTAGCCGGATTAGGCGGCCTGTGCGGCGACGAGGTCGCGCCCGGCTTCGAGGGCGGCGATGTTCTTCTCGATGAGGGCGCGCTTATGCTCGCCGGACACGTCGCGCAGAATGTCTTCGATCGTCGCAACTTCCACGATGGGCTCGACCGCCAGGAACGCGCCGAGGGCCACCATGTTGGCGGAGCGTTCGGTTCCGGCGACGTCGCGGGCGGTCTGGGTGGCGGGCACCCAGAAGATGCGCACATCGTCGCCCCGCTCGTAGATACTGTGGTCAATGAGAGTGGAATTGGCGATGATGACGCCACCCTGGGCCACGCCGGACTGGAACTTGACGAGGGAGGGCTCGTTCATGATGATGCCGGCATTGGGTCGGTTGAACAGGGGCGAACCAATTTCTTCGTCGGAAACCTTCACGAGGCAATTGGCGGTTCCGCCGCGCATGGCGACACCGTAGGTGGGCAAGAAGGTGACGTGCTTGCCTTCCCGGAGCCCCGCCTGGGCAATGAGGTCGCCGGTAAACAGAATGCCTTGTCCACCGAATCCGGCGGTGATAATCTCACACTGCATCCCCATCTCCTTGAGCCGTCTCGTCTTTGAACACGCCCAGCGGAAACTGCTTCACCATCGCGTCAGCCACCCATTCCTGGGCGGCCAGGGGCGTCATCTTGAGGTTGGTCACGCATGCGGACAGGATCTCGACGATGGCGAATCCGCCGCCGTTAAGTTGAATCTCGAATGCCTTGAAAATGGCCTTGCGCGCTTTGCGCACGTGTTTGGCGTCGAACAGGGCCACGCGCTCGCAGTAGGTGACCCCGTTGAGCGGGGCGATCATCTCGGCCATGTTGAGCGGGCCACCCTCGTTGACCACGCTGCGCCCGGCGGGCGTGGTGGTGGTGCGCTGTCCGATGAGGGTGGTGGGCGCCATCTGGCCACCCGTCATGCCGTAGACGGCATTGTTGATGAAGATTACGACGACCTTCTCGCCGCGGTTGGCGGCGTGGATGGTCTCGCACAGGCCGATACTGGCCAAGTCGCCGTCGCCCTGATAGGTGAAGACGATGAGGTCGGGGTTGGCGCGCTTGAGGCCGGTGGCGACGGCGAGGGCGCGGCCGTGGGCCGACTCGGCGGTGTCCACGTCGAGGTACTCGTACATGAGCACGCTGCACCCGGCGGGCGCGACGCCCACGGTGCGGTCGCGGATGCCGAAGTGATCGATGGCCTCGGCTACGAGCTTGTGGGCGGTGCCGTGTCCGCAGCCGCCGCAGTAGTGCGTGGTCTTGTCGATGAGGGAAGCGGGCCGTTCGTACACCTTAGTCGTCATGGCTACAACTCCTCTATCTTGGCGAGCACTTCGGTCACGCTGGGCAGGCCGCCCGCGGGACGGCCGTGGAACCCAACTGCCGCCCGATCGCCGACGGCGGCCCGGACATCCTCCACCATCTGTCCTGTGTTGAGTTCCAACACCAGCAGGCGCTTGACGCGCTCGGAAAGAGAACGTATGGCGTCGAACGGGAACGGGTAGAGGGTCTGGGGCCGAAACAGGCCGACCCTGATCCCCTCGTCGCGCGCTTCGTGGATGGCGGAAATGGCGATGCGCGCGGCGGTGCCGAATGCGATGATGGCGCAGTCGGCGTCGTCGCACCAGCGTTGGTCGTAGCGCACCTCGTCGCGCTCCATGCGGTCGTATTTCTCGCGAAGGGTGTAGTTGAGCTGCTCCTGGACGCCTTCGCCAAGGAACATGCTGCGGATGTTGCGCAGGGGACGCCCGTCCTTGGCGCCGGTGAGGGTCCAACCGCTCTTGTCGGGCTCTTCGCGCGGATGGTCGGGCTCGAGGATGGCGGGCTCTTTCATCTGACCGAGGATCGCGTCGCCCAGCACAAGTATGGGGTTGCGGTATTTGTCGGCGAGGTCGAAGGCGAGATAGGTGAAGTCAAACAACTCCTGCACGTTGGCCGGCGCCAGCACGAGTGTGCGGTAATCGCCGTGCCCCCCGCCGCGTGTCGCCTGGAAGTAGTCGCCCTGGGTGGGCTGGATGCCGCCGAGGCCCGGTCCGCAGCGCTGCATATTGACGATGACGGCGGGCAATTGGTCGCCGGCCAGGAAGGAGATGCCCTCCTGCATGAGCGAGATGCCCGGGCTGGACGAACTGGTCATGACGCGCGCGCCGGTGAGAGCGGCCCCCAGCACCATGTTGATGCTGGCCACCTCGCTTTCGGCTTGCAGAAACGTGCCACCCACCTCGGGCAAGCGCCATGAGAGGTATTCGGGCACGGCGTTCTGCGGGGTGATGGGGTAGCCGAAGTAACACTTGCATCCGGCTTGTACGGCCCCCTCGGCAAGCGCAACATTGCCTTTGACGAGTTGCTTGTTTCCGGTACGTTCTGCCACGGTGGGAACTCCCTGTCAGTCGCGGAAAACCTCGATAGCCGCGTCGGGGCAGACCGTCGCGCACAGGCTGCAAGCGGTGCACTCCGCCCCGGACTCAAGTTGGACGGGATAGCAGCCAGAGGCATTCGGCACGTCACTTACTTCAATGAGATCATCGGGGCAAGCTTCGATACACAGACAACAACCCTTGCATCGTTCGAGATCGACTTCTATCCTCTTCACAGGCACTCTCTAATAGTCGGTATTGCAGCCAAAACCATCAAACAGGTCGGCCATCCTACCAGAACACCCGCCCCGCGTCAATTTCACTGTCTTCTTCGCCGAATCAAGCCCCGACTCGTTCACCGGCACATTGGGCGCGTAGCGATCAATCCGCCGGCATGCAGCACCTTGTTGACCGGGGCATGGGAACGAGCCCTTAGGCCGCCGCTTGCCCTTCGCTGCCTATTTCTCCCGGAGCGCCGCGAGCCGCTGCTGCGCCTCTTCCCGGTCCAGCTTCCGGACCGCCACGATCGACGCTTTGGCGTCACCACGGAAGCGCAACCGGCCTTCCTTGTGTTCCCACTGATACACGGTCTGGGCGTTGACCCCGAGCAGTGCGGCGAGTTCCGCTTGCGACAAGCGCAGCTTGGCGCGTGTACTGCGGATCATCTTTGCAGTGATACGGGCCTTGGCCACCTCGTCGTCCGCCACTTGCATGTTCTGCTTGCGGCGTTTCTGCGCTTCGGCGAGCAGGCGCCGGTTCTCGCGTTCCAGTTTCGCGAGGCGGCGTTTGTGGTCGGCTGCCACACGCTTGAGCACCGCATTGTCTTTGCGCAAGCTGGCGACCGCAGCCCTGCATTCCTTGCGTGCAAGTCTCTGGATCTCTTCTTTCAGCACTTTTGCAATGTCGGGCATGATCTTCTCCTTTGGCTTCTGAACTGTGATTGAGTATAGCGAATCCGGGTGGCCTCGCGCCACGGCGTGCGCGGCGGGGTCAGGTGGAACGGACGGGGGG
>JAACEL010000623.1 GCA_011682535.1 Nitrospiraceae bacterium
AAAAAAGTCGGCGCACAGGACGAGGCCGAACGTCGAGGCCGGCTGCGCGAGATGGTTCGCTGGGTCGCGGCGGCGCAGTTTCAACGCGGCGAAAAAGAGTACGAGCAGTTCTTGAAGCTCAAGTTCCCGAGCGGGCTCAACTTTGACAAGCGCAAACCAAAACGAGAGCCGGACTCGCTGCATCGAGCGCTTATTTAGGAAGATCTCCATCAGAAAACACCTAAGCGGGTCGAATCGGCGCTACTATAAGAGAGGCTTGGGGGCTGTCAATCTTGTCGGCGCGGGATCTGACCCTTTATGCTACGGCTGTGCCAACCCGCGCTCTAGCCATCTGTCTTTGGGCCCTGTGCCTCTCGGCGCCGCAGCCCCTTCGGGCGGATTCGGGAGAGCTGCCCGGCGGGCCGCCGGACCGGGAAGGTTCGTTCGCCGTGGGAGCCGAGACCGGTCTGGTCATTCCCGTCTCGACCAAACGGCTCTGTCCCGCCGGCTATGCGTGTATCGCTGACGTCGGCTGGGCCGTCGGGATCAATTTCTCCTACCGATGGGCGAACGGCATCGGCCTGGGATTCGGCTACGAGCTCTGGCTCCTCACGGCGAATGCTGTCTACGAATCCACGGTTCCCCAGATGTTCACTGGGTTGCTCCAGTACTCCTTCCTGCCCAACCACGCGACTCATCCTCTGTTGCGCCTCCGCGGCGGTTTTCTCATGTTGGGCCCCTCGTTTCGCGTGGCCACCATCGGGGCGACCGCAGAGATCGGGGTTGGCGCAGAGGTTGAGCTCAGCTCGAGCACGGTCTTCTCGTTCCTCCTGACGGGAAACCTCCTTCGAACCCACTCGTTCACCACCGGTGGGGACGGCGCTTTACGGGGAGTCGACAGTGCGCTCGACGCCATGCTGGTCCTGCGGGTCGGCTTTAATTTCCTGCTGTGAAAGGTCCCGAATCGCGCGAGATTTCGCCTCCTAACCGGTGGAGATTTCGACAGCACGGCTGTAGGCTGTATCGTTATAGTGTCTTGGCGGGGTCAGTGGATGCAGGCAGGGGCTGAATGAGCGGCGACGCACACCACAACGGTGATGATCAGTCGAATGCGGACGACGGTGGCGAGACGCTGGCCCCGGCGCCCGGCATGGAGAGCCGGAGCGGCGCGGCCAAGGTGGCTTCGATGCCCACCCCGCAGGGGCTCCGCTTCACGTTGTACGGCAAGACCGACGTCGGGCTCGTCCGCGAGCACAACGAGGACAACTACATGGTCGCCGACCTCGGCTCCACTTCGGTTCCCCTTCCTCGGGAAGAAGAGGTTTTGGGCTCGGTCTCGGAGCATGGTGTCGCCTTGGCCGTGTGTGATGGCATGGGGGGCGCCGCTGCCGGCGAGGTCGCCAGTCGGATGGCGGTCGACGTGCTGTTCCACACGTTGCAAGGCGACGGCGCGCCCGAAGGCCGGGACGGGTTCGCTAGGCGTCTGGTCGCCTCCATCGAAGAAGCTGGCGCGCAGATTTTCCTCTCCGCCAAGAAGGATCGGACCCGTAGTGGGATGGGAACGACCGCGACGGTGGCGGGCCTCGTCGACAAGGTGCTCTTCGTGGGCCAGGTCGGAGATAGCCGTTGCTATATCCTGAGAAACGGCCGGCTGACCTTGATCACCAAAGACCAGTCGCTCGTCAATCAGTTGATCGAAGCAGGGCAGCTCACCGAAGACGAAGCCGAGGCCTTCGAGCACTCGAACATCATCCTGCAAGCGTTGGGCACTACGCAGCAGGTCGCGGTCGATCTGACCTTCGTCGAGCTTCGGCGCGGTGACCGGGTGCTCCTGTGCTCCGATGGTCTGAGCGGTCTCGTCCACGACGAGGCCATCCAAGAGGAAATGGCCCGCATCGGCCCGCTTCCCGACCTTGCCGATCGCCTGATCGACCTCGCTAAAGCAGCTGGGGGCCATGACAACGTTACATGCGTCATCGCTGACTTCGACGGCGACGCGTTGGAGCTGCCCGAGGAGGGCGCCGTTCCGTTCTATCAACAGTATCCCTTGCCACGAGGTGATAGTCCGTGGCCGGCGGCAGGGCCGAGGTTGCCCCATGTGGTCAAGAGTGTCGTGCCCCGCGCGACCTCGGCGAAACGATCGACGGTGCGTGAGGCCCTGTCTGATCCCTCAGGGCCGTTGTCGTTCTCATGGTCGACGGCGGCTCCTGCGTTGGCGTTGCTCGGCTTGGCGGCGGTGATCACCATTGTGAGCGCGGACCGGCGCGCGCCGGTCGGTACGCTCGCTCCTGCTCCACCGCCACCAGCGTACGCGGACGCTCAGACGCCCGTCGACGTGAAGGTGCGCGCGGCACTCGACGGTGGCGAGCTTTACGTCAATGGCCGAAGCTATGGCCCGTTGCGACTCGACGAGGCGATTCTTCTCCGGTTGCCTCCTGGTTCTTATCATTTCGAGGCCCGTGAAGTGGATGGGACTCAACTGGGCAAAGACGTCTTGGTGGAGTCCGGGCGGCCGACCGAGGTCGTGCTCATTCCGCCCAGCGATTGAGGTTCGGCAATGATCCGACTTCGCCAAATCAGGGGCGCCGACTCCGGACGTGAATTCGAGTTCGAGCAAGATCTCATTCGCATCGGTCGCATGCCCGACAGTGATGTGAACTTCGATCCTGAGGTCGACTTGGACGCATCCGG
>JAACEL010000199.1 GCA_011682535.1 Nitrospiraceae bacterium
CCTAGCCCGCATCGCTCACCATTGCTCGCCGCGAGAGCGTGTAGATGCCGCCAGATCAAGATGTTCATGCGGTGAGCCGGGCGACCGCGTGTTGAAACACGCCGAGTTCGGCGAACAAGAAAACGGCTTGAGATGACGGCAGATGCGCGCTCGCAGCAGAGCGTTTGGTGAACGATGCGGGCTAGCTCCGCAGTGTCTTCTCGAGCAACCCAAGCACCTGGCGCGTAGCACTGTTCTTCTCGCAGTCGCGGGCGATGTTCTGGCAGGCGTGCAGCACGGTGGTGTGATGCTTGCCGCCGAAGGCTTCGCCAACCTCGGACAGCGAGAGGCTGGGGATCATGTTCTTGCACAGGAACATGGCAATCTGACGCGGCAACGCCACCATGCGCTGGCGGTTCCGGCCGCACAGGTCGGCGATGCGCACGTCGAAATGGTCGGCAACGGCGCGTTGCACGGCTTCGATGGTGACGGGTTTGATCTTCTCGCGCCCGATGAGATCGCTGAGCACCTCGTCGACCATGGTCATCGAGAGCTTGCGCTCGGTGAGGCGGCAGAAGGCCAACACGGTGATGAGGGCGCCTTCAAGCTCTCGGATGTTGGTGGCAACGTGTGTGGCGATGTGATCGAGGATGTCGGACGCCACGGTGACACCTTCTTCTAAGGCTTTGCTCTGCAAGATGGCGACGCGAGTCTCGAGGTCGGGGGCCTGGATGTCGGTAACCAAGCCCCAGCCGAATCGCGAGACCAGGCGTTCTTCGAGACCGGGGATTTCCTTGGGGGCGCGGTCGCTGGAGAAAACCAGTTGCTTGTGGCCTTCGAACAGCGAGTTGAAAGTGTGGAAGAACTCCTCCTGCGTAGCGTCTTTTCCGGCGATGAAATGGATGTCATCGATGAGAAGTACGTCGGCCTTGCGATAGCGGGCACGGAAGCGCTGGCTAGACTTGGTCGCAATGCTCGCGATCAACTGGTTGGTGAAATGCTCGGATGGAACGTAGGTGATGTTGGCGTTGGGCTGGCGCTCGATGATGGCCTGGCCGATGGCTTGCATGAGGTGGGTCTTGCCAAGGCCGGTGCCGCCGGTGATGAACAGGGGATTGTAGGCGCGGGCCGGGGATTCGGCGACAGCCATGGCGGCCGCGTGCGCGAAGCGGTTGCCCGAACCGACGACGAAACGGCCGAACGTGTAGCGATGTGTGAAACCGCTGCGGCCGCCGGTAGCGGCGGCTTTCTTGCGCTTAGGCGCGCCTTGGGCGCCCTTACGGGCCGCCTTGCCCGACCTTACGGGGACATCGGCCTGTGATGGCGCGACCGAGCGTACGGTGGGCGAAAAGCAGACGTCCTCGAAGTCGGGGATTACCTGCCGAACGGCCTCGGTGATGGCGTCGATATAATGGTCGCGCAGCCAGTCGGCGAAGAACTGACTCGGAACGCCGACGACGAGAGAACCGTTCTCGTAGGATTCGAAACGAGTCTGCGAGAACCAGTTCTTATAGCTATGTTCATCCAGTACCTGCTGTAGATTGCTTTGCGCCAACTCCCAAGGGTTGCGTTCTCTGGTCGGCATGGCTTCTCCCTGGTCCGTGGGTAACTGCGTCGGCGGCCCGTGTCAATCTTTGACCGGGTCTAGTGCCATGCGCCGTCTCTGCCCGCGACACACGGCGCTTGCGCCCGATTCAGCACCAAGCTCTCCCGCTACGAAGTATCCTAATCTCTCTGCGGCCACACACATGCCGACCGCAGTAGTTTTGTTCAAAGTTTACCGGACACGTGTGGCTGGAGCCCGCTCCTACGACCCCGCGGCAGCCAGCGCGCCCAAGCGCCTTCGCCAGCTCAAAACGGACTTATCCACAACTTGTCCACAGCCCTATTTCGCACTGGAAAAACAGGGCGTTTCGCCGATGCGATGGCCGAGTGTGCCCGATCGCTTGCCGCAATGTCAAGCCCTGCTTCCGGCGCCCTGTTCAGCAACATTTTCGCCCGTTTCACGGAGCGCTTTCTTGACTTGCTCCCACACGGCATCCAGCTCTTCCAGTGTACAGTCTTCTATTTTGATACTATTACATTTAAGCTGCTCTTTCAGCAGACTAAACCGTAGATTGAATCGCTCGTTGGCGCGGTGCAATTCGTCGCCAGGATCGGCATTGAGGAAACGCGCCAGATTTACCACGGCGAACAGAACGTCCCCCAACTCGCGCTTGGCGTGATCGTAATCGCCCTCGTCCCAGGCATGCTGGACTTCTTGTACTTCTTCGAGCACTTTCGCGAAAACCCCCGTAATATCGGGCCAATCGAAGCCTAACGCCGAGGCCGTGGACTGGATGCTCCAAGACTGGCTGAGCGCCTCGGATGCCGTGCGGCCCGGTTCGAACATGCTTACTCCTACATTCACCACCGGCCCGGATACTGGCCTCTGGCTGCCTCCGGGAACGCGGTGTGGTCACCCAAAGTGTCGCGTGCGCGCCACACGAACCGCAGCGCCGCAACCCTCGCCAAGACAATTTCCCCGCCCCCCATGCCCCTGAGGCCAACTGGAGAGCCATTCCAATTGAGACAGTATAGCACTCGAACCGGCAGGAGGCAAGAACTATGCCACCAATAATACATACACCTATCTATATTGATAGTTGCAAAACGCGGAATCTGTCCTTTGAGACGGCGCAATTCGCGACGTGGCAACCTGGCGGGAAGAGCCACTGTTGCCTCTCGAAGGGGGGCTGTAGGGAGAGATGTCCACACGCGCCCGCCCGAGCCAAACTGGGCGTGGGACGGCACGAAACGGCCGCTCCTGGTTTGAGGGCTTCAATCCGCACGCAGCGCGGGCAGTTTCGGCCGCCCGCTCTTGGCGGGTGGTGTGGAGGCCCCGCCGCCGGGCGTGATCTTCCCGAGCACTACGGGGCGCCCGGCGCCGGTGGCGGCCGGCACGTTGGCGGACGTCCCGAAGAGGGTTTCGTTGCCGAGAATAGCGAAGGCGACGGCTTCCCGTGCGTCAGAGGGGATGCCATACTCGTCGCTGGTGTTGACCGCGAGACCGGGCAGGCCCCCGCGAAGGTGGTCGAGCAGCGTAATGTTGTGCGCTCCGCCACCACTGACGACGCAGTGGGTGGGGATGTGGTTGGGCTTGACGAATCGTTCGATCGCGTCGATGATGCTGTCGCCCACTGCAGCCGTGACTGTGGCCAGCAGGTCTTCATAGGAGTGGTCGCGCCGGTTGGCGAGTGCGTCTCGCAGGTAGACCTCGGCGCCAAACTCTTCGCGCCCGGTACTTTTTGGGGGTTTCAGCGAGAAGTAACGGTGGCCCAGGAGGTAGTCGAGGAATTCGGGGATTGGGGTGCCTTTGGCCGCTTTCACCCCGTCAATATCCATACGTTGCGTGCCCCGCGTCAGCAGCCCGACGGTGTCGTCGATAATCATGTTGCCCGGTCCGGTGTCAAACGCGAAAACGTCGGGGAACTCGGGCGGCACGACGGTGACGTTGGCAATGCCGCCGATATTGAGGCACAGGGTAACGCGGTCGGAGCGATGGAACAGGGCCCAGTCGGCGTAAGGCGCCAAGGGCGCGCCCTGACCGCCGGCGGCCATGTCGCGCGGCCGAAAGTCCGACACGACGGGCAGTCCGGTGCGTTCGGCCATGACGGCCGACTCGCCAATCTGCAGGGTGCCGGAGGCCTGATGACCGCGTGGAGGCACATGGGCGATCGTGTGGCCGTGGGAGGCGACGAAGTCGACGGTGAGATTCTCCTTCTTCGCAACTTGGAGCATCTCCAGGACGGCCTCGGCGAAGCGCTCGCCGAGTTCAAAGTTGAGCAGACAGGCGTCGGTGACGCTCATGCGCTGGTTGAGGAGCCGGTTGCGCAAGGGGAGCGGGTACGGAATGGTTGTCGCGTCAATGAACTTGAGATGTAAGTTGCGCCCGGTGCCCTTGATGCGCACGAGGGCCGCGTCGACGCCGTCACACGAAGTGCCCGACATGAGGCCGATGGCAAACCGCGCTGGCTTCTTCAGAATGGCACGCAAATCCATACGTTGGACCTCCTTGGAGCGTTCGTCCGAGACGGCCTGTGGCCCGCTTGGCGGCGCGGGGCCGACTCTCGCAAGCCACCTGCGCCGGGTCCGTCAAGCACCGCAACCATGCCTAAAGATAGCATTGGCGGAACTCAAGAATCCACGTGAAACGCTTCGGCGGACACATCGCTAGTGGTGTACGTCACACAGACGGATCATTGTCATCTTGGCATGCATGGACGAGGAAGCATACCTCTAGGGGTCCGCCAGAACCCCTAGCCGCCCTCAAGTACGCCCCGAAGCGAACCGCCGCGTTCAAGCAGTTTCCGTTCGGCGTCTTCGGGCGTAAGGCCCTGCCGCGCCATGAGCACAGCTACCGGGATACGTCCGCCGCTCTGGTCGAGCAGTGCTTGGGCGCGCTCCGAATCGACGCCGGTAAGCGCCGCAATGGTGCGGGCCGCGCGCCGGCGGAGTTTGGCGTTGCTGGGTACGACGCCGACCATGTGGCCTTCGTAGACGAGACCCCGAAGGGCGAATGCCGCTGTGGAAATGGTGTTGAGTACGAGCTTGGTGGCGGTGCCGGCTTTGAGGCGGGTCGATCCGGCAACGACCTCGGGACCGGTGGACAGCACGATGGCGGTGTGAGCGGCGCCAGGAGGCGGCGGGTTGCACGTCACAATGGCGGTGGTGGCGCCGCTCGTTCGGGCCTCGGCGAGGGCGGCCAGTACATAGGGCGTGGCGCCGGAGGCGGTGAGCCCCACGACGACGTCGCTGCGCCCGATAGGCGGGGTAAGGGCCGCCAGGTCGCGCACGGCGGCCTGGATGTCGTCCTCGGCGCGCTCGACGCTGTGGCGCAGGGCACGTTCGCCACCCGCGATGATGCCGACTACCGTTCCGGCCGGCACGCCAAACGTGGGCGGACATTCGGAGGCGTCGAGCACGCCCAGGCGCCCGCTGGTGCCGGCGCCGACATAGACGAGACGCCCCCCTTCCTCCAGGGCCCGCGCCGACGCCTCGGCAATGGAGGCGATGGCCTCGGCCTGCTGTCTCACGGCCCAAGGCACACCGGCATCCTCCTCGGCCATACGCCGAACCATTTCGAGAGCGGTCAATGCATCGAGCGGCGCCCGCGGGCTGACCCGCTCGGTGGCGGCGATCCTGGCGGGCGCGGCCTGGGCTCCGCAGTAGTCCGTGAGCCACCCAGGCACGGGCGCGTCGAGGAAGGCCAGTTCGAGGACGGCGCGGTGTCCGCGTATCTCGGGCACGATGGCCGTCAACCGTGGCGTGGCCGTGGCCAGCGCGGCTTCGTAGGCGCCGCGGTAGAAAGCGGAATGCTCGAACATGCCGCCCAAGATGTAGACGGTGCCGCCATCTTGCAGGGCGAGGCGATGGGCGGCGGCAAGGGTCTGTCCTGCCAGAAGAACCGCCTGGTTCGTCAGGCAGCCACGGGCGAGCCCGTCGCCGCGCTCGGCCAACACCTGCACCGTCCGGGCGAGTGCGGCCACTTGCTCTTTAGAGACCCGGACACTCCAGGTGACGAAATCGGAGAAGTCGCTGAGCCCCGCCGCTGCGGGCAATTCGGTGACCAAGGCCGTCTGTGCGCCCAGGCCGTCGAGCGCATCCGCCGCGCCACGCAGGGCGGATACGGCCACTTGGTAAGCGCTGCCGTCGTCGCCGAAAAGGCTGCCGCGGCCACCCACCTGGGCGCCACGTCCGCCACCATCGTGTCCGGCCACGCACGAGCCGGTTCCGGCCATCGCAATGACAGCGGGGCGCCGGGGCGCGTTGGCCTGGAGAATGGGCATGAGATCAGAGGTGACGAGAATACGCTCAGCGGCGAGCGCGGCGTGCAAGCGCCGGGCGAGTTCATCGCGCACCGGCTCGCGGCCGGCCCCGGAAAGGCCGGCGGCCACGCAGGCCACATTCTCGGCGTTCAGTTGGCGGGCCAGTTGGGTGAGAGAGGCGACACACGCCTCGATGCCGTGCTCGGTTGGGTTGGCGGCGGCGCCATCAGCTTGGGCCAACAGACGCCGGCCGGACGTATAGAGCCCGGCGCGGGTGCGCGTGGTTCCGCCGTCGAATGCGAGAATCGGACCCATCAGCCCCCCTCCTCCGCACGGTTCAGGCCGGGTGGTGTCCAGCCGGGACAGAACTGTGCGACGGTACCAGGGCGTACTGTGCCATTCTCGATGATGTCCTTGAAGAGATAGGCACTGGGATTGGGCGTTCTGGCCAGGGTGTCCCGCGCGACATGCACGAGGCCACAACGCGCCGCCAGGCCGTGCGTCCATTCGAAGCCGTCCAACAAGGCATAATGCAGGTAGCCTTGCACGTTGATCCCCTGCTGCAGGCAGTGGTCGATCACGGCCGCGTCGTCGAGTAACCGACGGCGCCGATCGGCGTCGTCGTTGGTGGCAAGACCGTTTCCCGCCACCAGGAACGGCACGTCATACGCGGCCAGTTCACCCAACAGTTCGGCGAAACGCTTGGGCGCGGCGGCAGGCGCGGTGTGGCGGCGGAAGAAGCGGGTGAGGCTACGGAGATCGAAGTGCAGGGTCTCCTGTCCGTGAAACGCCACGCTGACAAAGTCGAAGCAACCTGCGTCAAACTTGGCGCCGCCTGCGCACCAGGGAAGGCGGCCCTGTGCCCATGCATCGAGCAGGGCGTGATTGCAACGGCGTTCCTCGCGCTGTACCGCCTTGACGTCCCAGGGGCTGTTGGGGTCGCGGGGCACGAAGGCGCGCGCGCGGATGGCCACGCCAACGCGTGCGTCTGGGCGGCAGTCGTGGATGGCCCTGTAGGCCGCTACGTGGGCGCGTGTCATCGCGCCGAAGGCGCGGTAGGCACGCACGGGGTTCGAAGCACCCGGCGGCCAAAGCCGCTCGACATAGGCGTTACCTGTAGTGAACATCGGCTGGACGATGGGTACCCACCAGCGGCACTTCCGGGCGAAGGCGTCTGCTACGCGGCGCGCGTAGCGTTCAAACGCCGCCACGGCGCCGCGCCACGTCCAGCCGCCCCGTTCCGCGAACCACGCGGGGTTGGCCACGTGGTGCAAGGCGCAGATGGGTTCGATACCGCGGGCGTGCAGCGCGTCGAACACCGCCGCGTAGTGGCTCAGGGCGCCGTCGTCAAACATGCCGGGGGCGGGCTGTATCCGGCTCCATTCGATGTTGAAGCCGTGGGCACGATGGCCCAGCTTGCGCGCGAGGTCGAAATCGGCCTCGAAGCGTACAAAGTGATCGGCGGCCACTTTGGAGCCGGAGCCGTCGAGAATGCGTCCGGGCCGCTGCTCCCAGCGCCACCAGTCGCTGTCGAACAGAGCGCCCTCTGTGGGATAGGCAGCGCACACAGCCCCCCACAGAAAATCATCAGGAAAGGTGTTCACGCGGCAATCCTGTCAGTTTTCTTGGCACGGGCCGCGGTACATGCACGAAAACAGGCCCGGCATCCGTCTCTAAGAGACATGGTAACACGAGCCACAAAACAAAACGAACTGACGCCCAGGGAACGCTGCGCGACGCTGGCCCTATCGCTGACACCCGGCGTGGGCACGGTGACGCTTAACAACGCCAGGGCAGCCGCACGCGCGGCCAATGTGCCCCTGTCGGCGCTTCTGCACATGGACCCGCGCGCTCAGGCGCATACGCTCCCCCCCGGTTTTGAGGGAATCGCGCCGCTGATTGCGCGGTGTGGTGACGCTCATTTGGCTTGGGCCGCCCACCTGTTGGCCCAGGTGGCCGCTTCCGGCGGCGAGGCGCTGTCGATACAGGAGGCGCACTACCCCGCGGAGCTTCGGGAGCATCTGGGCGCGCGGGCGCCAGCGCTCTTGTTCGTGCGCGGCGATCCGGCGCTGCTGACGCAACCGGCGGCCGCGATCGTTGGCGCCCGGAGGGCCACCCGCTCGGGTCGGCGCCTGGCGCGGGCCTGCGCCACCACCCTGGCGGGTGCTGGGGCGGCGGTGGTGAGCGGGGGCGCACAGGGGGTTGACACCGCCGCGCATGAGGCAGTCCTGGCCTCGGCGGGCAAGACGGTTGTCGTGTTGCCTCAAGGGCTGCTGAGCTATCGAATACCACCGGCCATCAGGCGCGGGGTTGAGGAGGGTAACGCGCTGCTGGTCAGTGAATTCAGTCCCGACACGGTGTGGTCGGCCCACGCCGCCGTGACGCGGAACGCGACGATCAGCGCGCTGGCGCGGCTGGTGTGCGTGATCGAGCCGAAACGTGTCGGCGGGAGCATTCGAACCGCACGGATCGCACTCGAACAAGGAAAACGGGTGCTCATGCACACGCCATCCGCATCGGGGGTTGCGGCTGCCCTACCGCGGAGTACTGGCCCGATCCCGCTTGGCGAGACTGCTGACACCTGCGACGCGGATGCCTTGCTGCGCGCGTGGCGGGCCGGGGGAATGAAGCGCCCGGCGCAAGCGGGGCTCTGCTAGAGCAGTTTAAGGGACATAGAAATTACACATCTACCGGTTGTGGACAAATCTTGATGTCCCACCACGGAAGTTCTGGAGAACGGTGCAGTCGTTGCTCGAGT
>JAACEL010000200.1 GCA_011682535.1 Nitrospiraceae bacterium
CCCTCCAACATTTCGTCGCGGAGAACCGCCAGGCGCCGCCGGGCCTCGATGAAGCTGTCCAGCTTGCGCAACTGCACGAGCCCAACCGCCGCCTGCACCTTAGTCATCACGTGCGACGAACCCCACACCTCCGTCGGACCGCCGTAAAACCGTGTCGAGCGGTAGAACGCCGCTACGCCGTCGTCGTCCGTCGTCACCATGCCGCCTTCACCGAGCGTGACCATATTCTTCATCGTGTGGAACGAGAAGACGTTCAGCAGCCCCTTCTTGCCAATCTTCGTATCCTTGTACCCGCCACCACACGCACGCGCCGCGTCGCCGATCACGGCCAGCGGGCCGTGCTTGTCGTGCGGATGCCGCTCGGCCAGTTCCAGATAGTCGTCCATCGGCGCCGACAGGCCGTTCATATGCACCGGAAAAATGGCTCGGGTTTTCGGCGTAATCCGTTTCTCCACGTCGTTCGGATCGAGCTGTAGGGTGCGCGGATCCACCTCGCCCCACACCACCTGACCGCCCGCGCCGGCCACCGCCAGCGGCGACGCCACGAAATTCATCGCGGGCACAATCACTTCGTCCCCCGGCTGCAAGTCGAGATAGCGCATCGCCGCATCCAATCCCGGCCCGGCGCTGTTCATGGCAATGCCATGTTTGCAGCCGACATAGTCGGCGAAAGCCTGCTCGAAATCTGGAATGGGCGGACCGGTGAATCCAAAGCCCTTGGTTACGTCGAACGCCTCACGGATCGACGCCACCGCGGCTTCCACCTCTTCTTCCCCGTAGATGCTGCCAAGCAGCGGCTCGCCCTCCCACAGCTTCTCCGGCTTACCGCGACTGAGTATCTCGTTCTTCTGTACGTTCGAAATCATGCCTGTGCGCCTTTCCACAAATTCTGATGCGTCCACCATTCCCCAACCCCCACAATCTTGGCAACTGCGCCAATCGAAATCAACCCCGAACGCCGATCCCTCGTTGACACGATAGCCATCTTTGCGAGCCGCGCACCGCCTTTGGCGGCGATTCACACAAGAAAGCTACGGGGAATGCCCGCTTCTTGAACGGAGCTGACCGCTGACACCATGATCTGACGAACGTCATCGCGAGGAGTGAACGAATGGGAACGACGCGGCAATCTCATCCCGCCCATAGCTGCGGGTTACTGTCCTTCGCCGGACGGCCTTGGTGGCAAGCGAGCGCACCATGTTGGGGCAAGTCCGAGGAGCCCATGAGATTGCCGCGTCGCTCCGCTCCTCGCTAAGAAAGTCGATTCGCCTCACCCTCCTTGTCATTTCGACCGTAGGGAGAAATCTCGTCTCGCCCAGCCGCGTTCCTCTGCCGTCAAGCGGGCCGCCTGTGCATGGTAGACTTGGGCGTGCGCGTGCAGCACCACCTATGTGAGCGTGTAGCCCGAAGCCAGCTTGAGATCTCTCCCTTCGGTCGAGATGACAATCAAGTGGGAAGCGGTGGACTCGGGGAGGTACGCAACACCCTTCTCGTGTTCGTAAGAGCCCAGGGCAATCGTGCCCTTGCGGCTTTTTTCCGGGAATCGGCGCCAGAGGGCTTTCGCAGCGATCGCGCGACGCACCCATGCCTACTGACAATGTGACGCAGGCTTCCAGCCTGCGAGATGACAGGGAGAGATCTCGAAGTACTTGTTGCGGTGGCGCCAGCGCCGCCTGCGGTGCCCGAAATGCAGAACGCCCCTCGATTCGATGTGAATCGAGGGGCGAAATCAAAGCCGGCGACGACCTACTCTCCCATCCAGTTGCCCGGACAGTACCATGGGCGCTGGTGGGCTTAACTTCCGTGTTCGAAATGGGAACGGGTGTGGCCCCACCGCCATAGTCACCGGCAAAAATGTTTGGCAGTGAATGCAAGGGTGAAGAAATCAATTGATTTCTTCTTAAGCAATCCGGCAAGCCGGATTGCCGTAAACGAAGAACATTGAGCACGATAGTGTCGCACCAGAAAGGCTAATAATTGCCTCCCATCGAAATGGGATCCCATCATGCTTTTGCGTCATGATGGAAATTTAGGCCAAGCCTCACGAGCGATTAGTACTGGTCAGCTAAACGTGTCACCACGATTATACCTCCAGCCTATCAACCTGGTAGTCTTCCAGGACTCTTCAGTGACCACGAGGGTCATGGGAGATCTTATCTTTGGGGGGGCTTCGTGCTTAGATGCTTTCAGCGCTTATCCCTGCCAGACATAGCTACCCGGCGATGCCACTGGCGTGACAACCGGAACACCATAGGTCTGTCCACCCCGGTCCTCTCGTACTAGGGGCAGCACCCTTCAAATCTCCTACGCCCACAGAGGATAGGGACCGAACTGTCTCGCGACGTTCTAAACCCAGCTCGCGTGCCACTTTAATCGGCGAACAGACGAACCCTTGGGACCTGCTTCAGCCCCAGGATGTGACGAGCCGACATCGAGGTGCCAAACCTCCCCGTCGATGTGAACTCTTGGGGGAGATAAGCGGGGTACCTTTTATCCGTTGAGCAACGGCCCTTCCATACGGAACCGCTGGATCACTAAGCCCTGCTTTCGCACCTGCTCGACTTGTTGGTCTCGCAGTCAAGCTCCCTTCTGCCTTTACACTCTGCGCATGATTTCCAAACATGCTGAGGGAACCTTTGGGCGCCTCCGTTACGCTTTGGGAGGCGACCGCCCCAGTCAAACTACCCACCAGACACTGTCCTCCGCCCAGCTTCATGGGTTCGGAGTTAGAATTTCGCCATAATAAGGGTGGTATTCCAAGGTTGGCTCCACCAAAGCTAGCGCCCTAGTTTCAAAGCCTCCCACCTATCCTATACATACTAAAACAAAATCCAATATCAAGCTGTAGTAAAGGTCCACGGGGTCTTTCTGTCCTTCTGTGGGTAACCCGCATCTTCACGGGTAATACAACTTCACCGGGTCTCTCCTTGAGACAATGCTCAGATCGTTACGCCATTCGTGCAGGTCGGAACTTACCCGACAAGGAATTTCGCTACCTTAGGACCGTTATAGTTACGGCCGCCATTAACCAGGGCTTCGGTTCAGAGCTTCGCAATATAAATATCGCTAACTCCTCCCGTTAACCTTCCGGCATTGGGCAGGCGTCAGTCCCTATACGTCGTCTTGCGACTTAGCAGAGACCTATGTTTTTAGTAAACAGTCGCCTGAGCCAGTTCACTGCGACTCCAGCCAGCTTACGGGGCAAGCCCTTCACCAGCCGGAGCACCCCTTCTTCCGAAGTTACGGGGTCAGTTGGTCGAGTTCCTTAAGGAGAGTTCTCCCGAGCGCCTTAGAATATTCTTCTCATCCACCTGTGTCGGTTTACGGTACGGACACCGGCAACCTCACTAGAGGTTTTTCTTGGCAGTGTGGAATCGGACAATCCGCTTCACCCGAAGGATCCACGTCCCTTAACGCCTCGGAGTATATGCAGCCCGGATTTGCCTGGGCTACCTCCTACACGCTTAGACCGCCATCCGATAGACGGCTGTCCTATCCTCCTGCGTCACCCCATCGTTCAAGCGGTTACACGGTGGTACAGGAATCTTTGTGCCTGTTTCCCATCGCCTACGCCTTTCGGCCTCGGCTTAGGCTCCGACTAACCCCGTCCGGATTAACCTTGTACGGGAACCCTTGGATTTTCGGCGAACAGGTTTTTCACCTGTTTTGTCGTTACTGATGCCAGCATGATCACTTCCATACAGTCCACATGTCCTCACGGTCATGCTTCGACCCGGTATGGAATGCTCCCCTACCGCACGTCCGTAAAACGGACGCACCCGTAGCTTCGGTATTGAGCTTAGCCCCGGTACATTTTCGGCGCATATTCACTCGACCAGTGAGCTGTTACGCACTCTTTAAATGAATGGCTGCTTCTAAGCCAACATCCTGGTTGTCTGTGCAACTACACATCCTTTCCCACTTAGCTCAATTTAGGGACCTTAGCTGACGGTCTGGGCTGTTTCCCTTTCGACTACGAAGCTTATCCCCCGCAGTCTGACTGCCGCAGTTCCACCAACGGTATTCGGAGTTTGATTGGGTTCGGTAATCTGGTAAGACCCCTAGCCCATTCAGTGCTCTACCCCCGTTGGCTACCGTGCGACGCTAGTCCTAAAACTATTTCGGGGAGAACCAGCTATTGCCGAGTTTGATTGGCCTTTCACCCCTATCCACAGCTCATCTAAAGCATTTTCAACTGCCACTAGTTCGGGCCTCCATTCCCTTTTACGGGAACTTCACCCTGGCCATGGATAGATCACTCGGTTTCGGGTCTACTCCGTGTAACTGTACGCCCTATTAAGACTCGCTTTCGCTACGGCTATGGACCATAGGCCCTTCACCTTGCCACACAAAGTAACTCGCTGGCTCATTATGCAAAAGGCACGCGGTCAGACGGCGGCTTGCGCCACACAGTCCTCCCACTGATTGTAGGCATGCGGTTTCAGGTACTATTTCACTCCCCGTTAGGGGTGCTTTTCACCAATTCCCTCACGGTACTCGTTCGCTATCGGTCACCGAGTAGTACTTAGCCTTAGGAGATGGGCCTCCCAGATTCACACGGGGTTTCACGTGCCCCGCATTACTTGGGTACACATCCTAGGAGGTCTGAGTCCCTTTCGCCTACCGGACTATCACCGTCTATGGTCCCGCTTATCCAGCGGTGTTCGGCTAGAGATCAGATTTGTAACCTCCCCAGGGCTCCATAAAGCCCTGCAGACATGCCCCGCAACCCCATAAGCACAACGGTTATGGCCTATCACGTACTTATGGTTTGGGCTGGTCCGCGTTCGCTCGCCGCTACTAACGGAGTCGAGATTTTCTGTCCTTTCCTCGAGGTACTAAGATGTTTCAATTCCCTCGGTTGGCCTCCCGAACCTATGTATTCAGTCCGGGATTACCTGGGTTTGCCAGGCAGGGTTGCCCCATTCGGAGATCCACGGGTAGCTTGCTTCCAGCAAACCGTGGCTTATCGCAGGTAACTACGTCCTTCATCGCCTCTCGGTGCCAAGGCATCCACCACACGCCCTTAGTAGCTTGGCTCAAAACTTGAGTAAGAGCCTTCTAAGGTGCTGTATTATCGTGCCATGACCGGTTGCCCGGTCATAACAATGCCTTTGTTACCCTTGCATTCAACTGCCAAAGATCGTTCCCGGAGCTTCTCGCTCCGGCGCACGTCTTCTTTCTTCGAAGCCGCGCGTTAAAATCTGCTGCGTCCTTACTTGGGCGCCATTCCGTTGGTGGAGATGAACGGGATCGAACCGTCGACCTCAGGCTTGCAAAGCCCGCGCTCTCCCAACTGAGCTACATCCCCGAAATTCGGCGACTTTCGCTCGCCCTGTCGGGCAACACCGCTGGGAAATATGTTAATGGTGGGCCCGAGTAGAATCGAACTACCGACCTCGCGCTTATCAGGCGCGCGCTCTAACCAACTGAGCTACGGGCCCACGCGCATGATGGTTCCACACTTCAACGGACTGGCTGAGCGCCCTTTGAACGCTGAATACAGTGTACGTTTCCGACGACACCCACTTGTGTCGACCGTGGCATCGCCCCGTAAGGCATGCCACACGTATACTCCTTAGAAAGGAGGTGATCCAGCCGCACGTTCCCGTACGGCTACCTTGTTACGACTTCATCCCCCTTACCAAGCACACCTTCGGCGCCTCTCTCCTTTGCAGGTTGAGCCAGCGACTTCGGGTGCACCCGACTCGGGTCATGTGACGGGCGGTGTGTACAAGGCCCGGGAACGTATTCACCGCGTCGTAGCTGATACGCGATTACTAGCGATTCCGACTTCATGGAGTCGAGTTGCAGACTCCAATCCGAACTGAGGCCGGCTTTTTGGGATTAGCTCCACCTTGCGGTATTGCAGCCCTTTGTACCGACCATTGTAGCACGTGTGTAGCCCCAGGCGTAAGGGCCGTGATGACTTGACGTCATCCCCACCTTCCTCCGCTTTATCAGCGGCAGTCTCCCTAGAGTGCCCAGCATAACCTGATGGTAACTAGGAACAGGGGTTGCGCTCGTTGCGGGACTTAACCCAACATCTCACGACACGAGCTGACGACAGCCATGCAACACCTGTCACCGGGTCCCCGAAGGGAAAACCTGCTTTCACAGGCGGTCCCGGGATGTCAAGCCTGGGTAAGGTTCTTCGCGTTGCCTCGAATTAAACCACATGCTCCACCGCTTGTGCGGGCCCCCGTCAATTCCTTTGAGTTTCAGTCTTGCGACCGTACTCCCCAGGCGGTGCACTTAATGCGTTAGCTCCGGCACGGAAGGGGTCGATACCTCCCACACCTAGTGCACAACGTTTACGGCGTGGACTACCAGGGTATCTAATCCTGTTCGCTCCCCACGCTTTCGAGCCTCAGCGTCAGTATCGTGCCAGAAAGCCGCTTTCGCCACCGGTGTTCCTCCAGATATCTACGCATTTCACCGCTACACCTGGAATTCCGCTTTCCTCTCACGAACTCAAGTTTGACAGTATCCAAAGCACTTCCGAGGTTGAGCCCCGGGCTTCCACTTTAGACTGGTCAAACCGCCTGCGCTCCCTTTACGCCCAGTCAATCCGAACAACGCTCGCAACCTCCGTATTACCGCGGCTGCTGGCACGGAGTTAGCCGTTGCTTATTCCTAAGGTACCGTCAGGCCCAGGGCATTTCCTCCCTGGGATGTTCTTCCCTCAGAAAAGAGTTTTACGACCCGAAGGCCTTCATCACTCACGCGGCATGGCTGGATCAGGCTTTCGCCCATTGTCCAATATTCCCTACTGCTGCCACCCGTAGGTGTCTGGGCCGTATCTCAGTCCCAGTGTGGCCGATCAACCTCTCAGCTCGGCTACCCATCGAAGCCTTGGTGAGCTATTATCTCACCAACTAGCTAATGGGGGGCGGACTCATCTCTCGGCGAGGCCAGAAGCCCCTTTCCTTACCCGAACCATAGTCCAGGCAATCGTATGCGGTATTAGCGGCCGTTTCCAGCCGTTATCCCCCACCGAAAGGCAGATTATCCACCTGTTACTCACCCGTTCGCCACTTTATACACCCCCGAAGGGGCTTTAATCGTGCGACTTGCATGTATGAAGCCTGCCGCCAGCGTTCGTTCTGAGCCAGGATCAAACTCTCCGATAAAAATCTAAACGCAACATTGCCTAAGCAACGTCACGCCATGAGTGAGTCTGATTCCTTGCATAATAGACTTGCAGGAATCTTGTGTTGTTGGAGTTCCGGCCATCCAGCGCAAGCGCCGGGGCCGAACCCTTCACAAGTGGTTTGTTGTCGTAACGTACACTGTATTCAATTTTCAAAGAGCACTATCGATTCCTTCCACGGCGAGACACACAACTGCACTCGCCGCGCCAACTTCGTCGGCGTACATACCACGCCAATTCCGCTGTTTGGGAATCTGCCCAACTTCGGGGGCGACCCTGTTCAGAGCCACCCTGTAAGAGGCCGTAACCTCTACACCCGAAAGCGTATCCTACCACGCTTCAAGGCCCATGTCAACCTTTTTCTTCCAGCCCCCCGAGGGGCGCTTTCAGACGCCCGTTGCCGAGCCCAGTTGACCGCTCGCCAGGAGCGCCGCGCAAGCGCGCCGTTCCTCCAGAGCCGACGGAGCATATCAAACGGAAGCCCCCATGTCAACAGAAAAATAGCAATTACTTTCGGGACCCTTTTCGCCCCTGGCGCCGGTCCGTGCGCGCCACGACGGAGTTCCCCGGCGATTCGGATCTTCCCTCAACCGCGCATCAAGTGATATCGTGCCCGCATGGATGCCTCATCACTCGATTACGAACTGCCCGAGGATCTCATTGCCCAACACCCTTGCGCGCAACGGGACGAGTCGCGGCTGCTCGTGCTCGATCGCGCCAAGGGAACGATGACGATCGACGTGTTCCGCAATCTCCCCCGGCATCTGCGGCGCGGTGATTGCATTGTCGCCAACGACACCAAAGTCATCCGTGCGCGGTTGCATGGAACGAAACCAACCGGCGGTCGCGTCGAGATTTTTCTCTTGCACGAAACGCAGCCTGCGCAGTGGAGCGCCCTCGTGCGCCCTTCCGCGCGCATCGCCCCCGGCACACGCGTGCGCATCATCGAAGGCATCGAAGTCACCGTCGGCGACGTGCTCCCCGAAGGACGCCGCGCGGTGCGCTTCGATCGGTCCGACGTACTGCGTGTGCTCGAGGAGGCCGGCGAAGTTCCGCTCCCGCCATACATCCACCGCGACCGCCCCGAAGACGAAGACACCACGCGCTACCAGACGGTCTACGCCAAGTCGCCCGGCGCCGTCGCCGCGCCAACGGCCGGCCTCCACTTCACGCGGGAAGTCTTCGACGCGCTACGCGCCAAAGGCGTGCACTCCGCCTACCTCACCCTGCACGTCGGCTACGGAACCTTCCGCCCGATCCTCGCCGAGCGCCTGGAAGAGCACCGCGTCGAACCCGAGGATTTTGAGTTCCCCCAACAAACGGCCGACACGCTGAATCGCGTGCGCGGTGAAGGCGGCCGCATCGTCGCCATCGGCACCACCTCCACACGTGTACTCGAGACCCGGTACCGCGATGGTGCGTTCATGCCCGGCACAGGACTCGCCGACCTCTACATCCATCCCCCGTACACGTTCCGCGCCGTCGACGTGTTGCAGACGAATTTTCACCTGCCGCGATCGAGTCTGCTCGCGCTCGTGTGCGCCTTCGCCGGCACGGACTTCGTCCTCGACGCTTACCGCCTCGCCGTCAAGGAATGCTTCCGCTTCTACTCCTACGGCGACGCGATGCTGATTCTCTGACGGCGGTTACTCGCCCGGTCCGTAGAGCGAACGGTACGCCGCGTAATTGCCCAGCACAGCCTTTACGTAGTTGCGCGTTTCGCTGAACGGGATCGACTCAATGAAGGTTTCCAAGCCGGCGTCCGGATAGCGCCGGCGCCACTTGTCGCAGTTGCCCGGCCCCGCGTTGTAGGACGCCAGGGCGTACACTAGGTTGCCGTCCGAGCGTTCGATCATCCGCACAAGGTAGTACGTCCCCAACCGCAACGAGTTGCCCGGATGCTTCAGGTCGGTCAGATGCGCCGCGTCGATATTCGGGTCCACCTTTACCAGCCACTTCGCCGTCGGCGGCATCACTTGCATCACCCCCGTCGCCCCCGCGTGCGATCGCACATTCGGACGGAATGCGCTCTCCTGCCGCGCGACCGCCAACACCAAGTACGGATCGATCCCCGCCTCTTTACACAACGCGCGCAACGTGCCCCAATACGCCCGCGGATAGTCCACGCGCAGCCGCGCCGGCGTGCGCGTTTCACCGGCGCCTTCACGCTCCCCCCAGTCGAACAACGCTGCGAAATCCATCGCCGTCGCCGCCAGCCCCGACTCGCCAAGGAAGCGGTACACACCGCCGGACAACAGTTTCAGTTTCAGGGCCTCGGCCAGGTCGAGCGCCTCCCACTCCGCCTCTTCGTAACCATGCGATCCCAGAAACGCCAGCCGCTCGAACGGCGCCGAACGCCGCACACTCTCAGGCAGACCGTCCTCCGGCTCCGCGCGCGGCGGCACTGCGAACGCGCGCAGGAACGGGTCGGCGCCGTTGACGCGCACGCCCGCACCCGCAACATCCGCGCCCGCCGTGTGTAAGACCTCAATCGCGCGATGCGCGTAGAAATTGCCGACCCGAAGCCCCGTATCCAGCCCCGCCGATCGCCGGTAGCAGACCTCCGCCTTCTTCTTCGCCCCGGCCTTAGCGCGCAGCCCCCCGGCCCAGTACCACGCTTGCGCGTCCCACTCCCCGTTCGGATACGACTCCGCCAGACGCGTGAACGTCGCGATCGCTTTCTTCGGATGTCCCGCGTCGCGTTGCAGCACCCCCGCCGCCAACAACGCGTCGTCCGCCAGCGTGTGCCCCGGCGCGTGCTTCGCCAACCGCAGAAACTGCGCCGTGGCTTCCTCCACCTTCTCGTCGTCGCGCAGTCGCCGCGCCAACCACCATAAGCCGAGCACGGCCTCCTCGGTTTGCGGGTACGCCGTCACCAGCAGGTCGCACACCAACGCGGCGCTGTCCGTTTTTCCGTTCATTGTCAGATTGCGCGCGAGGTACCCCAGACACAATCGCAGCCACCTGTCTCCGCCGTGCGAACGAACCATCGCGTCGAGCCGCGAGCGCGCGGACGCATCGAGCCCTGCCGCTTTCGTCGTCACGAGACCCGCCAGCCGCAGCCACTCGTCCCCGCTCGGCGCCAACTGCAACAGCAACTTTCGCGCTTCGGCGCGCTCGGCCGACTTGATGAACGCCCAAGCCGCCATGTGTTGGTCGCTTAGCGCCGGAGACTTCGCCAACAATCGCCCCGCCTCGGTGCGCCGCGAGCGCCACCATGTCTTCATGACGATCTCACTCAGATAGTCGCTGCCCACGGTTGCGGTATCCGGCACTTGCACGTAGCTCTCCGCCGCCTGCCACTCGTAGCGGTCAAGCCAACGCGGCCGCGCGTCGATCGAGAGCGCCCGCCCGAAATAAACCACGGCTTTCGCGTGATCGTCTTCGTCCGCCAACGACAGGGCCAGATACAACTGCGCCATCCGCGTCCATGGCTCGCCCTGATCCGCTTGATCGAGGAAGCGCCCGTACGCGGCGATGGCGCCGGACCGATCTCCTGAGCCGGCCACGCATCGGATCGCGCCCAGCCGTGCGTAAGGCGCCAGCGGCCCCTGCATCGCTTCGCACTCGGCGAAAGACGCCTGCGCCTGTGCGTATCGCCCCGCCCGCTCAGCGCTACGCGCCGCAACGTACGGCTCCGCCCCCGGCAATGCCCCCAGAAGAAACAGTCCCGCTAACAAAGCACTCGACAAAATGTACTCCCTGTCCGTTCCGAAAGTAGCGCCACCGGGGAGAAAAGGGTTAGAACCGCTCCCAATGGATC
>JAACEL010000624.1 GCA_011682535.1 Nitrospiraceae bacterium
CCAGCGCCGCTTTCTCCTTACAGCGTGCGTGGCGCAAAGCGGAACCCACCGGACCTCCAGGAAATACGAAATGTCATCTCGACCGCAGGGAGAGATCTCAAACCAGCCCCACGGTCATGTTTTTCGTGGTGAGGAACTATCGTCAGCAACGCCCTACAGATACCACTCGTTGTCGTTCTTGGTCTGGGGCTGAAAGATCTGTTTGCGGTCGCTCTCTAACACCCGCGGGCGCGGCTTGAAGACCGCCTGCATTGGCGGGAATTGCAGGAAACGCTGCTTGGTGAGGTCGTAGCGGCTGACCAGGTGCAGGTAGAGCATGAGGCGCGCGATCCGCAACTGCCTGGACGACGAGTAGTACATGGTGAGGCCATGCTCGATCACGTGCTGGAACTTGTCAGCCAACGCCTGCGGGCGCTTGGCGGCAATCTCCGACCACGCAAACAGGTCCATCTCTTGCTCCGGCGGCGTGCCTCGGAACATCTTCGCGTCGAACTCCACTTCGAGCCGTTCGTATAGCGCGACGAGCTTGTCGAACCAGAAAAAGACCGCCCGGTAGCCCTCGTCCTCCAGGTCGATCTCGATGTGCACCGAGTCGATGGTGGCCGTGGTCTGTTTGGACAGGTACACTTCGCGGTCTTCGTCTATCTCGGGCACCATGCGCACCCGGGCCTTTTCCGCCGCCTCGCCGTAGTTGAAACTCTCCAGAATCGTGGCAATGCTGAACTTCGTGCGCGAGTGCAGCGAGAATTCCTTGAGCAGCGGTACCGCTACCTCGTCCCTTTCCAACACGGCGTCCAAGGCCGGGTTCGCCGCGAACAAGTCGGCTTTCCAGTCGAACCAGATGTCGTGGAACATCGCGGTCAACTGCTTGCCGCATCCGCGCGGATCGGCGCGGAAGGCCTTTGCCGCGAGGTCGGCGAAGCGCTTGCGCAAACGCCATCCCGTACGCTTGAGGATGTCGTGGTCGAACAGGTACCGCAAGACCAGGAGCCGGTCGATGGCCAGCAGCGCGACGTCTTCGGTCAGTACCGCCTGCGGACGCCCCGCCGCACCCGCCATAAACGTCTCGCACCAGTGATGGCACCACTCGCGCAACTGTCGCGCGGCGTAGCTGCGCGGCTGACGCCGGACCTCTTCGAGCGCCCCCCGCTCAACGTCGGCCCGTGTCAGAATATCGACGAAGTCGCGCTTGAAATCGTCCGGCGAGTTGGCATGCAGCAGCAGCTCGTCCGTGCGCGCGTCGTAGAGGTATGAGCGGTGCAGGTCGGTAATGAAGGCGTAGTCGAGATGGGTGGCGCGCGTCTCGTTGACCAGCCAGCGCGTCGTCTCGCAATAGTCGAGTCCGCGCTGGATCACCGGCGTCGGAGGTTCCAGCGACCCCGGCATCACGAAATAGGCCGCCACGGCCGTCTGCCCGTCGCCGCGCAGGATGTAGGCCACGGCCCCGAGCTGTGTCAGCACCGGACGCGGCTCCGCCGGCGCGGTATCATGCCAGCCCAGCAGTTCGAGCAGTTGCTCGGCAAACTGCCGCTGGTCGGCCTTGGAGCTGTCGGCCACGCGCCCCCACCACGATTCACACAGCTTTGTGATTTCTAACGATGACTCCATCATGGCACACCTTTTCCTTTGTCTACGCTGTATCCGGCTGCTTCGATCCGACGCCAGATGACGTCTTCACGCCGGCCCAACAGGTCCACACCTCGTGCAAGGAAGGGTTCAACTGATTCCGATTTCTCTGCAAGCGCTCGCGCGAATGCCACCACCGGAAGCACGTCGAGCGCGAATGGCCCAGGGTCGATGCGGCCCATGCGCTTACCTGCGGCGGTTACCGCCAGCGCGCGACCCTCCGCTTCGTCAAACAGGGCCAACAACACCGCGTCGTCCACGGCGAGCTGCCCCCGCAGCCGTTCCACCGCGGTCGCCATCTTCAAGATCATGCTGCGCAATTCGGGGAACAACGGGAACAGCACGTCCACCTTGTAGTAAGTCCGATTCCCCTCCACCCGGCGATACAACAGTTCGATCGCCGTGAACCGCTCCAGTTCGCGCTGGATGGCACGGATCGGAAGCCCGGTGGCCCCCTCGATTTGGCGCTGATAGTACTCGCGCGTGGGGTCGAGCATGAAGACCCGCATGACGGCCACGCGTGCGGCAGACGCAAAGACGGCCATCAGGGCCAATTCTTGCGTATGTTGACTGGTTTTTATAGTCATATTCTGCCGATTTATCATTTCTATATCACAAATTAACGGTAATAAAAGTTATCTTATAGAATATTATTATCTCCATATTTCTGATGGATAGCATATAAAATGTAGTCGTTGATGTCAAGTAAAGAATCTCAATGGCTGCATTTAATCCAATCGGTGAGTGAGATTACGGGAATTGAGGGGGTGGACTTGTGGGGGAATTCACACCGGTGCCGTATCGAAACGCATCGTGAGATGCCTGCATGCACCCCGCATCGGTTAACTGCGCCGTGGCGCGCGGGGCAAGCTCAGCCTAGAGCAGTTTAAGTAATTCTGTGGCCGCAGCTGCGCCAGCGAGGACAAGGCTGAGAAGGAACGAAAACGCCGTCATAGCGGTGCTATGGCAAGGTTTCGTGACGCAGTCAGCCGATACCACAGCAAGCAGATGTGGCTACAGAATTACTTAAACTGCTCTAG
>JAACEL010000201.1 GCA_011682535.1 Nitrospiraceae bacterium
TCAAAGACGGCCATGATGACGAATCGATATTCGCGGAAAACCTCTGTGAGATTCATTCGAACGTCTACCAACTGGCGTCAAAGTAAAGAAGCAGGAAAAGAGCCGTGTTATGCGACGACCGTGCCCAGCGTGAAGGCGACCTTGCTGACAGACCGGGGACGTGTGTGTCTGAATCCGTGAAAGGAGTCCATCGAACGTGAACTCACCAAAGCAATCCTCCCTAGATCGCCGTGCTTTCTTCAGACAGACCGCTGCTGGAGCCGCGGCCGCGCTCCTCGGCTCCGGATCTGTCACTTCCGCACGGGCGGCTGGGGGCCATAGGCCCAATGTGCTTTTTATTCTCACCGACGACCAGGGGTACGGTGACCTGGGGTATCACGGGAACAAGGATATTCGCACCCCGCAGCTCGATGCTTTCTGCGCGCAGAGCGTGGCGTTCACCGATTTTCATGTCAGCCCAGTATGTTCGCCCACCCGGGCGTGTCTATTGACGGGCCGCTACAACCACCGCACCGGCGTGATCGATGTGTCGCACGGCCGTGCCACCCTTCGTCCCGACGAGGTCACCCTTGCGGATAGCATGGGCGCCGCCGGTTATCGTACGGGAATCTTCGGCAAGTGGCATCTGGGCGACAACTACCCGCTCCGGCCCATTGACCAGGGCTTCCAGGAGGCGCTCGTCCACCGTGGTGGCGGGATTTCCCAGAAGGGCGGTCCTCACGGAAACACGTACCTCGATCCCATCCTTGAACACAATGGCAAGGCGAAGAAGTACAAGGGGTATTGCACGGATGTCTTCACCGATGCGGCGATGCAGTTCATCCAGAACAGCGGTGACGAGCCTTTCTTCGTTTATTTGCCGACCAACTGCCCACATACCCCCCTCCAGATTGAAGACAAGTGGGTGGCCCCCTATGAGGCCCGCGGGATCGACCCGGTCACGGCCAAGTACTACGGCATGGTGACCAACATCGACTACAACGTGGGCCGCCTGTTGGTGAAGTTGCAGGAGCTTGGCCTGGAACGGGACACCATCGTCGTGTTCATGACGGATAACGGCGCGGACGTGGAGCGCGGCCCCATTCCCCGGCGTTACAGCGCCGGGCTGCGCGGCAAGAAGGGCACGCCCTACGAAGGCGGCATTCGGGTGCCCTGCTATTTCCGGTGGCCGGGCGTGTTCGAGCCGGACAGGAAGATAGACCGCCACGCCGCCCACATCGATTTTCTGCCTACTATTCTTGACCTGTGCCACGTCGAGCGGCGCGAAGGATTCCCACTCGATGGGCTCAGCCTGGCGCCCTTGCTCATGGGGGAGGCCGCCGACTGGCCCGACCGCACGATCTTCATCCACCTCGAACGAAACCGGCACGTGCCCGAGAAGTACCTCAACTGCTCCGCCCGCAACCAGCGCTACAAGATGGTGAACGGGGTCGAACTCTACGACATGTCCCAGGATCCGGGAGAACAGCACGACTTAGCTGGGGAGAAGCCCAAGGTGCTCGCCCAGTTGAACCGTGAGTATGAAGCATGGTTTGACGACATCATGGACGATGGACGCTGGCAGCTTGTTCCCAACTATGTCGGCGATGACCACCAAAACCCGGTGACCCTCTCGCTCATGGACCGTCGTAGGCCCAGCGAGGGTTCGCCGGACGGACACTACGAAGTCGACGTGAGGCGTGCCGGTTCATACGAGATCAAGGTCGATTTCTACGAGACCGAGGAAGAAACCTGCGAGCTGCTCTTCAAACTCGGCAGCACCGAGCTGCGCGCCCCACTGGGCTTAGGCGTGAACACGCACACCTTCACCGGTGTCGAACTCAAGAAGGGGCTCGGACAGTTATATTGCCGCGTGACGGGTAAGCTCCGCAACGCGAAACCTTTGAAGTTCTACATTCATATGAAGCGTCTATAGGAAACCTCGATGCGCGTTCTGACTGTACTCATGGGGGCGGCCGTCCTCCAGGCCGCTGCCGCCGACACTATCCGTGTCCACGTTGTCGAGGTGGACCCCGCACTTCGCACGGCCGTGGCGAGGCGCCTCGAGGCCCGCATCGGGGGCGCCGTGACGGATTCCCCGTCCGAGGCCGACTGGATCGTCGACGCGCCCTCGGATGCCGCCCTTGCCGAACGCCTCGGCGGCGAGGGCTTCGCGCTTCGGTCGGACGGCGCACGCATGCACGTGTACGGCAATCGCCGCCGGGCGCGTCTGTATGGACTGTGGGAACTCATCGAGATCGCACGCCGCGGCGAACTGGACGGCCCGATCGACCAACTTGAGGTTCCCCGGTACGCGATCCGCGGGGATACGCAGTGCCCCCACACGCCCTACAAGCTCTCTCGGGAGGACACGCTGGCGTTTTGGGAGCGCTACTTCGACTGGGCCGTCTGGATGCGTCAGAACAGATTCATGCCGTTCCAGAGCAATGGGCGGGTGATCGTGCCGCGAGGCTATCCGGACTACGCAGACCTGGACTACGGCAAGGGTGGCGGCTACTACGCCATGAAGCGCATCTACGATTTGTGCCAACTCTACGATATAGATTTCTACTATCCACTCCATTTATTTCCCGTCCCAGCAGAAACCGGGTTCCGCGATGAGCCCTCCACCGGTAATGAGTTCTTCTATCCCGATGGCGTGGAAAACCGCGTCCCTCGCAACGGTCCCATGGCCCGCCCATATGAAACACAGTACCAGAACCAGTTCCCGGAGTATTTCACGGATGACGGCAAGGTGGACCTTGCGTTTCCAGGACTCTGGAAAGCGATTGAGACGGAACTGGTAGCGGCGCAGGAGCTTTTTCCCAATATGCGAGGCGTGCTGCTCAACTTCGCCGAGACCAATGGTCATTCGCAGAAGTTTCGCGCCCTCCATCGCCAGCAGGGCACGCGACCCGTGATGGCGAAAACCTTTGACTTCGTGCGTAGGCATGCGGAGGGAAAGCAGATTGTCATTTTTCACCATGGCCCCGGCTTGCTGGTGTTTCGCCACGATTCTACGGGCATGGCCCAGGATCCCATCGATTTCCTCAAGGAAGAAGCCGGGGATTTCCTCCACTTGGTGGACTTGCATCCGGGCCCGCAGCATCCGGGGCAACCCGTATTCGGCAGCGTTGGCGATGTCGAAACACGCAGACGGCTTTGCCGGGAGCTTGACGTCGTCCTGTGGACTATCTGCGACGGCGAACACATTGGCCGCAACGCCATCGCCTACTCCGTACCCGGGTACATTTACAAGGACATGAAGACCGCCATGGGGTACGGGATCCAGGGCTCCTTTCAGCGGACCGCCAACTATGACTTCGGTGTGGTGCCGGGTACGGTGCTGGAAGTGAACGCCTACGCCGCCTACCGTGTTCTCTGGAACCCCGATGTATCGCTGGACACAATTTGGGAAGAGTGGCTCGCGAGCAGGTTCGGACCCGGCGCCGCGCCCGCGCTGAAGCCCATCCTGGCGCCGGTTGAAACCGTCGTCAGGAAAGGGCTGCTGCTGCACAACTGCCCCATGTTCGGCCTGATGGGACTCTTGAACGCCGAGTACTTCATGACAGGCACCTTGTACAACGCCGCGCAGAACGGTGTCGCGGGAATTCGGTACCCCACGATTCTCGACCTGTTCCAGCCTCCGGGGACTCTCATGCATGAGGCCGTGACCGCCAATCCCCGCGACCGGCGGTTTCTGATGAACGTGAAACAACGCGCCCGCACCATCGCGGATATTCGCAGCGACCGCCAAGAAGCCGTTTCCGTGGCGAAGGAAAGCGTCCGCAGGCTGCGCGCGCTGAAGACTACGCTGGTGCAGGACGATTACGTTTATCTTCTGGAAGCGCTGGTCAACTTGCAGTATCTCACCGAGATCTCCGCGCTGTTTACCAACGCGCTCTATCTTGAAAAAATGGCCTTTGTCCAGAACTACGACCGCGTGGAAGACCCGATCCAGAAGTTCGAAGAGGCGCTGGCGAGGCTCGAAGAACGCGTTTACGCCATACGTAAAGAAAAGGGCGACTTCTTCTTCTACGGTCTCCCGCAGGCGATGGCCTCCTACCGCCAGATTGGACGACTGCGCCTCGAGGCGGCCGTGGCAACAGATGATTACGCGATCGACTAGAACATTCCAGGAAAGGCAAAAACATGTCAATCTCCTCACCGGGAAAGCCCAACATTGTGCTGATTCTGGCCGACGACATGGGCTACGGCGACATTGGCGCCTTCGGCAATCCGGACGTGGAAACGCCGGCATTGGACAAACTGGCCAGCAATGGGATCCGGCTTACGCAGCACTACTCGGGTTCGTGCGTCTGCGCACCGGCCCGCGCGGCGCTGATGACGGCGCGCTACCCTCACCGAACCGGCGCTATCGACACGCTCGAGGGCAGAGGCGCAGACCGCCTTGCCCTGCGCGAAGTGACCGTGGCCGACGCGCTCAAGTCGGCCGGATACGCCACGGGCCTCATGGGCAAGTGGCATCTAGGCGCGTTGGACCCACGCTATCATCCGAACCGGCGGGGATTCGATGAGTTCGCAGGGTTCCGCGGCGGGTGGAGCGACTACTGGCAATGGCGCCTGGATCGGAACGGTGTCTTCGAGAAGGCCGATGGACGATATCTCACGGATGTGTTCACCGAGGAGGCGGTGCAATTCATCGAACGACATCGCCGGGAACCGTTCTTCCTGCACGTCTCCTACAACGCCCCCCATTTTCCACTTCAGGCGGCGGAAGGCGACATTGCCCCCTTCCGGGACAAGGAGAAGTTCGGTGATGGGGTGTGCACGCTCTATGGGATGAATCGGTGCATGGACCGGGGCATCGCCCGCATCCTGGAAACGCTGGACCGCCATGGCCTGACGGAGAACACGCTGGTGCTGTTCATGAGCGACAATGGGCCCGCTTTCCGGTGGCACGACATCGATTGCCGCCGCTACAACGGCCATTTCAACGGGAGCAAGGGCAACACCTATGAGGGCGGCATCCGTGTGCCCGCCATTCTCCGTTGGCCCGCCGGCATGCAGGGCGGCCAGGAGCTACACGACCTCTTTCACTTCACCGACTGGATGCCCACCTTGTTGAGCATCGCCGGCGCGAACTCGCCAGGAGATCTGCCCATCGACGGACAGTGCGCTTTGCCCGCGTTGCGCGGGGAAAAAGGACAGGTCGCCCCGGTGCGGTTCTGGCAGTGGAATCGCTACACACCCGTGGGGACGAGCAACGCCGCCATGCGCGACGGCGACTGGAAACTACTGCGTCCCATCATTCCGGAGACCCTGCAAATGGATCCCGAGGATGCCAAAGAGGACGGCCAATTGAAGTACGAGCCCGAGTCCATCACGGAGATTTCACGCCGTCCCGAGCCCGAGCGCCACGTCTCGGCTCCACCGCCCCCCCTGCTCTTCAATCTCGCGGAAGACCCTTACGAGCAGAACGACCTGGCCGCGGCCGAACCCGGCCGCGTGCACAGCATGCAGCGGGCACTGGATACATGGTTCGAGGAGGTAGAAGCAGAGCGAAGCGCCATTCAGGACTGACCCACCAAGCAGCCGGGGCTCAGCGCGGATACGGTTCCCTGGGAATGGACGCCAAACTGGGGATGAGTCAGGGCCGTCTACGGATTAACTATGATGAAAGGAACGGAAAAGATGGGAAAGCTGGGTGTGTGGACAGTCGTATTGAGTGTGTGTGCTTTGGTCTGTGGGAACGCGCCGGCGTGGATCACACCCGACGCGGAGGGGTTGGTCATTGTGAAGCTCGCTTCCGCCCCTGTCGTAGACGGTCAGGCTGACGCGGTCTGGAAACCGCTTCCCTGGGTCCAATTGAGCGACCAGGAATCCAACAATCAGCCGGGAAGCGATGCTAAGGACCATTCCGCCAGGATGAAAGTGGGTTATACCAACCAAGGCATTTTCTTCCTCGTGGACGTGACCGATGAGGAAGACGACGTTTCGGGGTCGCAGCCATTTCACCGGGACAGCGTCGAGATCTTCATCGATCTGCTGGACAAACGCGAGGCAGCCAGCCCCAGCAAGTGGGGTACCCAAGGCGGCCCATCCCAATTTCGCGGTCAATGGTACTCAGACAAGGCCAAGGCGGACTTGCATTACTCAGCGGAGCAGGCGGTGCCGGTCGCAGAAGACGAGGCCGTCTATGCCGTATCCGATCCCTCAGACGGCAAAACACTCTACGAGTTTGAGTTGAAAGCGCCCGAAGAGGTTCGCCAGCAGCTCCGTGAACGAATCAAGCAAGACAAAGGCGCCTTCGGCTTGGTGGTTGCCGTCAACGATGCCGATGGCGGCGATCGTGTGGCGCAGTTCTTCTGGGCTGGCGGCTCATCCCTCGAGCCGGGAAAGTACAACCCACCAGTCAAATGGCGCGGCCCCATAACGCCATGGCAGCGCTCCGATTTCCCGGCCAGTTTCGGCGGCGATGACGGATCGATTTACGCCGAAGCCGCGTTTCAAAGGGGCGCGGGCCGCGTACCCGAGGCCACTGGCAGCGACAACAAGTAGCGAGGCTTGTCTCACCGTAACGATGGGGAGCGCGGTGGGTTGACCCGGTGCAAGGAGGTGCAGTAATGGAGTTTAGGGGAAACATGTCGCGACGTAACTTCCTGACACGTGCGGGATGCGCCACCGTGGGCGCCTGGGCGAGTTCACTGGCACGACCAGGGACCGCCCGCGCCGCCGGGCATGGCAATCCACCCAACGTGCTGTTCATTAGCATCGAGGATCTGAACGACTGGGTCGGATGTCTCGATGGCTATGAAGGCGTAGTGCACACGCCCAACATGGATCGCCTGGCCGCGCGCGGTGTGCTCTTCACCAATGCCCACGCCACGGCCACCGTGTGTAACCCCTCCCGCACAAGCGTCATGACGGGGATTCGGCCGTCCACCTCAGGCATCTACCTGAACGAGCACCATCCCTACCGCGTAGCCATGCCCGACGCAATCACCCTGCCGCAGCATTTCAAGAACAACGGCTACCATACCGTGGGCATCAACAAGATCTTTCACGGTCGTGATGCCAGCCCATTGTCCTGGGATGTCTATGAACGAATGAAAGAGAAAGTCCATGTTATCGAAAGCACCCGTCACCGGATCAACCGGGCGGTGACATGGGCGCAACTCGACGGTCCCGACGAGGACGTGGGTGACGTCTACTGCGCCCAGACAGCCGCCCGGCACCTGAAACAGGTGCACGACAAGCCTTTGTTTTTGGGCGTGGGTTTCAATCGCCCCCACGAACCCTATTTTGCACCGAAACGGTTTTTCGACCTGTATCCCCTGGACTCCATCGTATTGCCCACGGTAAGTCCGGATGATCTTGACGACGTACCTCCCATGGGAAAAGCCTTGGCTGCCACGTACTCCAAGGGCTTTCCCGAACTCGAGGATCCCGAGGTGCAGAAACACGTTGTCCAGGCCTACCTTGCGTGCATTTCCTTCACGGATGCCTGTGTGGGCATCGTTTTGGACGCCTTGGAAGCCAGTCCTTATGCGGAGAACACCTTGGCCGTTCTGTGGAGCGACCATGGGATGCACCTTGGCGAAAAGAGCCACTGGTGCAAGATGACTCTCTGGGAGGAATCTACGCGTGTGCCCTTCATCATGGCGGGGCCGGGTGTGCCGCAGGCGGGCGAAGCGTGCGATCGGGTGGTGAGCCTGCTCGACATGTACCCCACGCTGGTCGACTGTTGCGGGCTGCCGCCTGTCGCCGCCCTCGAGGGACAGAGTCTGCGGCCGCTCTTAAACGACCGTGATGCACCCTGGGACCACGCCGCCATCACCACCTATGGGAAAAACAATCACGCAGTGCGCACAGCGCGATGGCGCTACATCCGCTACAGCGATGGCTCGGAAGAACTCTACGATCACGACAAAGACCCCAAGGAATGGACGAACCTGGCCAAGCGGACCGAGTTCGCCAAGGTGAAAACGGAGATGGCAGCGAAGCTTCCCAAGGTGAACGCGGAGCCCATGCCGGTTCCGCCTAAAGAACCGAAAAAACGCGGGCAATAGAGCCAGCGGCGACTTGGTCATCCGTGAGAAAGCCGATGGGAACGCCGCAGAAATTCAAGGCTTCGCAGGCCCCCTGTCGGCGTTGTACGTAGAGGGGCTCACGAATCGTCGCGGCGTGAGAATAGAAAATGGCCACGCGTGCGGGTACGTGCTGCAGCCTACATTTGCACACCCATCAGGCCGACTACTCGACGATGTTCCCGATACGAAACCAAGCCGTGGTGTTGCTGGTGGCAGGTTCGACGTTTTCGCCTCCGAGAACGTATAGCTTCTTGTCAATGAGGACGACCCGTACGTCGTTTGTCGGTACGGGGAGCGGACTCGGCAGCGTCCGCCATTGGTCGGTTTGCGTGTCGTACACCAAAACGAAAGGACAATAGTACGATGGGTACCGGTCGGTCGCCTCATACGCTTTCCGCAATTCAGGGGTGAAATCCTCGACCGAAGGCGCGCCTCCGACAACGATGATGTAACGATCTTCATAGACGCACGTGTCCATGCCCGCGAGCGGCGGGGATTTCGTTTCCCACTCGCATGTCTCGGGATCGAATTCGAGGACTTCCGCGAGTCGCTGTCTATCGGGTCCCTTTTCGGGCTTGGGATCGAAGAAATGAGAACCGCCGATAACATAGATTTTGCCGCCGGCTGCCGCTGCACCCAACCACCCGCGCGACAACCCTGGGATGTCACTCACTTTTTTCCATGCGGCGTCAGTGTCCGATGTGTCCAACATCTCCACACTGCTCAATGTGGGTCCGCGGCCACTTTTTGCGCCGCCGAACACGAAGAGCCTGCTGCCGAGGGTTGCGCTAGGCGCCCACCCGCGCGCGTCATTAAGGCTGGCTGTTTCATGCCACGAATAACTGTCGCCGCCGGCACTTAGCCGGTAACACTCGACTCTGACTTTGCCTTGGCGTCCGCCAATCGCGTAAAACGCACCGCCGCACTCGGTTCCTTGAACATACGTCTGACCGGCCGGCCCGTCGACCCCCCTCGACCACCAGTCTGTCGCCGGGTCGTACACATACATCGTCGCCATCTCACCCCACGGCTGCCGCATGCCGAACACACTGATGACCTTGCCGTCCATCGCAGTTGCGCATCCCCCTTTGCGAAATTCCGGAAGGTTCGGTCCCAGTTTCCATTCAATGTCGACGATCTCCCCCGCAAACATCACACTGCTTATCGTAAAGAGTGCAAGGAAAGACGTAGTAAACCGTTTCATTATCCTTCTCCGATGGCGAGACCGTTTGACTTCGCACGAGAGTACAGTATACTGATCCTGATCATGAGAATAGTCTGGCCGGCAGGGAGATCGCAAAATTGTCTCGAATTGTTCCCATGACACTTATGATTGGGCTGCTCGGCTCACCACTGGTCGACGCCCAAGACCGGCTCGCGTCACACCCGTCCGATCGACAAGGGCACAAGTACTTACTGCTTGATTCACGGGTCATCGAACGCACCAGCGGAGCGCACCTTGTTCTCGGGCAGGTTGAAAAAGACTCCCGCAATCCTCTGTTCGTGGAGGACAAATACTGGGAGGTGCGTTTCGACAACCTCTACGCGAACGTGTATTACGACGAAGGCGCACAGATTTATAGGGCGTGGTACAGCCCCTTCATCATGGACGAAGCGACCTCGAACACTTCATCGGAAGAGCGCAAGAACAAACCATACAAACCCGGCAAGCGGGAGATGGGCATCTGCTACGCCGAGTCGAAAGATGGCATCAATTGGCAGAAACCCGAATTAGGCATCCTCGATTTTGCGGGTTCGACGGCGCACAACATCGTGATGCGCCATGTCCACGGTGCGGGAGTGTGGTGCGACGTTCATGACCCCGATCCCGCGTGCCGGTATAAGGTTTTCGCTAAAGATGGCGTCGCCGTTTCCCCCGATGGACTGCACTGGGCTCCGTTTCACGCGTGTCCCGAGATTGAGGCGCAAGGGGACACACACAACAATGCGTTTTGGTGGGACGAAAAGCAGCGCTATGTCGGTATCACGCGCCTTTGGAGAGATGGACAGCGCATCGTGGGCCGGACCGAAAGCGCAGACTTTTTCACCTGGACAAAGGCCGAGGAAGTGATGCGCGGCACGCCTGAACGGCAAACCTACGCGATGCCGGTCTTTCGCTATGCCAATGTATGGCTGGGGCTCGTGATGATGTTTGACACTCGCGATGACGTCGTCGATTGTGAGCTGGCGTGGAGCCCGGATACGGTTAATTGGTCGCGAGTCCTTCCTGGAACGTCGCTAATTCCGCGTGGGGAAGAAGGTTCGTTCGACAGCGGATGCGTCTACGCGGCGGCGTACCCAATCATTCGTCCCGGCGAGATTCTTCTTTACTACGGCGGAAGCGATGGTGCGCACACGGGATGGCGAGCAGGCGGGCTGGGGCTCGCTCGATTGCGGCCCGATGGTTTCGCGGGAATGACAACCGACGACGCAAGCTTGGCCGGGACAATCTTGACCAAGCCAGTGCTGTGTACGGGCAGCAACTTGTATGTGTCCGCCGACGCGGCCGAGGGGTCGATTCGCGCCGAAGTGGTGGATGGTGAAGGAATGTCGATCGGCGCCTGCCGCGCGATAACGGGTGACGTCACAAACGCGCAGGTTCAGTGGGCCGACAATCGCGACATGTCAGCGTATAAAGGAAAATGCGTCCAACTGCGTTTCGAACTCAATTCCGCGACACTCTACGCGTTCAGTTTCGCGGAGTGATGTCTCTTCCGGGCAGAAAACGGCCTTGAACCGCTGCGTCCTGATGGACATGCGCCCAATGCTACGGGTTGCCCGAAGAAGTCCGCGTAGGCAACGCCGTACGATACGCGTCCACGTACAGCCCGATCTCTTCGAATGGAATCGGCTCAAATCCGAGGCCCCACGCCGGCGAATCCTCCTTGAGCCGGAAGTCGCCCGCTTTGGGGTCGGTCAATCCGGGATTGCCACTTGCGATGACGTTGCCGGATTG
>JAACEL010000202.1 GCA_011682535.1 Nitrospiraceae bacterium
CTTGGCGAGGGGTGGGGCGAGATCTCTCCCTGCGGTCGAGATGACAAGGGGATTAAATCGACAGGCCCGAAAGCGGGAATCCAGAACGCGGTGTGGGTGCCCCAAGAACGAAGATGGATCCCCTTTCGCGGGGATGACGCCCTCTTGGCGCTGTGTTTGAATACGCGTGAATGTTTACCCAGGAGAATAGGGCTATGAAGTTCCGTCGTGGGATGATTGCGTGTCTGTTGCTTGTCGTGGGGCTGCTCGGCTCGGGGTGCGGTACGCTGCCGGGACCCTCGGGTGAACCGTTCACCGTCGTGGTATTGCCCGATACGCAGAACTACGCGGACGCAGGCGCGATTCAGAAAGGCGGCGACAGCGACCGGCGCGCGATCTTCCACGCGCAGACGGCCTGGATCAAAAACAGCAAAGACGACCTCAACACCGTCATGGTGGCCCACGAGGGCGACATCGTCCAGACGGACCATCCTGGCGAATGGGTGGTGGCGGATAAAGCCTTCCAGACGCTCGACGACGAGATGCCCTACATCCTCTGTCTCGGAAACCACGATATCGGACGCGGGTTCGCCAAGAAACGATCAGACACCTCGCGCGCCACTAACCTCAACGTCTGGTTCCCGCCATCGCGGTTCGAGGACAACCCCCTCTACAACTACGGCGGCAATTTCGAAGGCAAGAGCGACAACTACTACCTCCTGTTCCGCGCCGGCGGCATGAAGTTCATGATCATGGCTCTCGAATTCAAACCGCGCGACGAAGTTCTCGCCTGGGCGAACGACGTCGTGGCCGATCATCCCAAACGGCGTTGCATCGTCATAACGCATGCCTACCTGCGCGAGGACATGAGCCGCGCCGCCAGCGACAACTACCACATGGCGGGGAACGGCGGACAGAAAATGTGGGACAAGTTCCTCAAACGCCACAAGAACATCTTTCTCGTGCTGTGCGGCCACATCCTCGGCGAAGCACGCCGCGCCGACGCCGGCGACCGCGGCAACACCGTCCACCAACTGCTCGCCGATTATCAAGGCATGGCCAACGGCGGCGACGGTTACCTACGCATCATGACCTTCATCCCCCAAGAAGACACCATCCAGGTGCGCTCCTACTCGCCGACGCTGGACCAGGAACTCACTGGCGAACAAAGCCGCTTCAGCATTCCGTACGACATGCGGTAGGCTTGCGTTTCGCGCCGGGCACGTGCGAGACTTCGAGTGGGAGGGTTTGCTCATGTCCACACTGCGCCGCACCTCGATCCTGTGTCTCGCCCTCGTTCTGTGTGCCGCTTCATGTGCAACAACGCGGGGGCCCCGTCCTGACAAAGACGGATTCGTGCCGCTGTTCGACGGAAAGACCCTGGACGGGTGGAAGGCGGCCGATATGAGCTTTTGGTCCGTCCAGGACGACGCCATCACCGCCACGATCACGCGCGCCCACCCCACCGGTCGTAACCATTATCTCGTCTGGCAAGGCGGCGAACTGGGCGATTTCGAACTCAAACTCACCCACCGCATTCTCAGTCCCCACGACGTGAACGGCGGATTTCAGTTCCGTAGCGAGATCTTCGACGGCGACATCACCGACGACTGCCGCGGCTACCAGGTCGACAACAACACCGGCACCGACTGGCTGGTCCGGCTCTACGACGAATTCGGACGCCACACCCTCGCCTGGCGCGGCGAGAAAGCCGTTTTCAACACGAACGGCGACAAGACCATCACTCCCATCGAATCGGCCCAAGGCCCGGCCCCGTTCCGACTTGAGGACTGGCACGAATACCACCTCATCTGCCGCGGCCCCCACCTCACCCTCAAAGTCAACGGCCGCATCATGGCCGAGACCATCGACAACGACCCCAAGCAACAAGACTTCACCGGCATCCTCGCGCTGCAACTACACAGCGGTCCCCCCATGCGCGTCCAGTTCAAGGATATCCGCCTCAAGCGGCTCCCCCCTACTCCTCCAACTCGCGGATCTTGAAGCGGATGGTGCGGCCGGTACCTTTGCGGTCGACCTCCAGCTCCGCGATGTCGCCTACGAACAGGCCCCAGAGGCCAAAATCGATGTCGGAGGCGGTGCAGACGGACTTGCCGTTCATATCGAGGATGATGTCGCCGGGGCGCAGGCCGGCGTCGTAGGCGGGGCAGTCGGTAAGGATGTTGACGACGAACGCGCCTTCATCGACCCCAATCCCGAGTTCACGGCGCAGGTCGGCGCGGAGGGCGGTCAGGTCTTCGACGCGGAAACCGGCCCACGGGTCGCGGCGGCGACCGTATTGGATGATCTCGGCGGCTACGCGCTTGACGCGGTTGATGGGGATGGCGAACCCGAGTCCGACGCTCCCGCCGCTGGGACTGAAAATCATGGTGTTGACGCCGATCGCTTCGCCGCGGGCGTTCACCAGTGGCCCACCGCTGTTGCCGGGGTTGATGGCGGCGTCGGTCTGGATGAGATCCTGATACAATCGTTCCCCGCGTCCCACGCGCCGGCTCACGCGCCGGTGGTTGGCCGACACGACGCCCACACTCACCGACGGTTCGGGATCTTGGATCAGCACGCCGAAGGGGTTCCCAATCGCGATCGCCCACTCGCCCCGCACCAAGGCGTCGGAGTCGCCTAAGGGAAGGTACGGGAGGTTGTCGCCCTTCGCGCGCAGCACGGCGATATCGGTGCGCTCGTCAACGCCGACAAGATCGACCTCGAGCATACGCCCGTCGGGCAACCCAACCGACGCCACCGACTCGGCGCCTTCGATCACGTGGTAGTTGGTAACGATGTGGCCCTTGTCGTCGAAGAAGAATCCGCTGCCGACCGAGTCTATCTGCCGCTCGCGCAGGCGATAGCGCGGGGCGGGCGTGTGGAACAGATCCCAGAAGTCGCGCGAGAAAGGACTCTGCAACCGCTGGGCTTCGAGCTGGACCACGTTAATCGACACCACGGCGGGCGCGGCCGTTTCGATGGAGCGCACGATGGCACTGCGGCGCGAGCGATCAATCTCCGCCTGAGCCACCGCGCGGGACGACAGCAGTAGGACGGCGCCCAGCGTCAGAATAACCCCCAAACATCTGGCTCTCGCCCTACGGACTCTCACTGCGCGGTCTCCGTGCCCTCGACCGGAGCCGCGGACACCGCTTCGGCGGCAGGTTCAGTCGCCTCGGTCGTCTCAGTCGCCGGCTCGGCCGGTTCCTCCGCCGGGACTTCGACCTTCTTCAGCGAGTCGAACGCGGGGAACAGGTTGGTTACGTCGCTCTGCCCGATAACGAACGTCTGTGCCTTGCCGCTGACGGCCAGCGCATACTGGCCATCTTGCTCCGGCCCTACGCTGAACGTCCACTGCGCGCCGTCCTTCATTGTGAAATGCAGCACGCGTTCCGGCTCACCCGTCAGCGCGGCCTGACCGAACTGGATGCCGGCCACCTGCAAGTCGACGATGTCCTCGGCGAGCAGATCGCACGCAAGCGTATCCGCGTCCGCCGCCACGCCGTCCAACGTCAGGTTCCAGCCCTCGTCGCCACGCACAAGCGCGAAGGCGCCCTCCGGACTGGCGCCCTCGATGGCGGCAACGTCGTTTTCGTCCAGATCCAGCAACGTCCGTTGATACAGATCCTTCGGCGCCACGAAAATCTTGTCCAAGTCGGTCTTGCTCATCACCAGCAACGTGTCCGTGCCGTCCAGCCGCGCATACACGCCCGCGCTGCTTTTGGCCTCCCCGTACACTTTCAGGCGATGGATCTCCCCGCCCGACAGCACCGCCGCCGTCCGGGTCGCCGCGCCGAGGCCGGACTGGGCGTCCGCGTAGTCGACCGGCTTCCACGCCGTCACCGTAGTCACGATCGTGTCCAGCTTCGTCGACTGCGTTTCCAGGTCGGCCGCGGGCGAAGTCACCGACCACGTCTCGCCGCTCTTCGCCAACGTCACGTTTCCAGTCTCTTGCGTCAACTCGATGGACTCCGTCGCGTCCTTGGCGAGGGTCAGGCCCGGCAACGTAAACAGCGACGAGCCCTTCGGGAAAATCTGCTCAAACGTGTACTTGCTCAGCTTATACACCAAGTCGTCCTTGGCGCCGGCTATCCGCACGTATCCATCCTCATCCACGCTCGGACGGCCACCCTCGATCACGACGTCATCCTTGCCTTCGACCGAAATCGTGCAGCGGAAACCGGCCGGTTCGAGACCCCACTCCGCCTTCTTGGCGGGATCGACGACATCGCTCGCGGTCAGGTTCCCAAACTTGCGCAACAGCGAATCCAGGGCCGACTGCTTGTAATCGCCGCCCGGACCGCCCGACGCCAACACCCACTCGTACTCCGGCTCCGCGTCCGGCACGTCGACGGTGGTCTCACCGTCCTCGCCTTCCGCATCGCCCTCGTCCGCCGCCTTCTCTTCCTCTGCCTTTGGCTTCTCACGCTTCTCGAAGACCACCGACTTGTCGGGATACGTCAACGCCACCTTGGTGATTGCGTCCGTGTCCTCCATTTTGATGACGTCCTTATTTAGCCAAGTGTCCGGTTTGGGTTTTGCGCCCTCATCTGAGCTGTAGACGCCCGCCTGCTGGCGCAGGTCGGTTTCTTCGGTGTAGATGTCGTTATCGTCTTCGTTGCGAATAAACACACTCTTGTATTCGCCCTTGCCCACGAGTACGTGGAACGCGGCGTCCTCGGTATCCTTCTTGTATCCGACCACATGGAACGCTTGATCGTCCGTGAGTTCGAAATCGGCCAAGTCGGCTTCGGACGCATCGGCGACGCGCGGCTCACCGCTGAGCTTGATCAGCGCGTCGAGGTACTTGTCGATGGTGTCCTTTTTCACCGGGGCGTCGAAATGGGTCGCCACACGCCAGACATCCGCGTCCGCGTCATACGCCAGCACGAGTTTCTCTTCGGCCGACGCGCCCGAGTACAGTTCCAGTTTGCCCAGATCGCTTTTCGACAGTCCTTCGGGCAACATCGCCACCAGGCCCGCCTGCTCGCTGAGCGTCTGCTCCGACTTCGAGTTGTTCTTGTAGACGACAAGCGCCAAGAGGATGGCAACGACGACGGTGAGAGGTATCAATTTCTTCGGCTTCATCTTCAAGCTCCAAACGATTCCACTGGTTGACCAGACTCAGAACGCGCCCGGTGTCCCTATTCCGCGGCATTTCCGTGAGCGATGGTGTAGGCGTTGCGCGAGCGCTTGCGCAGCATGGCCGACACGATCCCGATAGCGCCAATCACAATCGTCGCGAACGTGTAGTTGACCGTCTTCCAGAACCGGCGTGTGCCCGCTTCGGGACGCGTGATTGCGCGGTCGATCGCCTTGCGGCTGCGCACGTGCACCAATTCGTCGCCCAGCGCGATCGCGTCCACGCTGTTCAGGAACAGGTCCAAGTTGCCTTGCTGCAGGAAGTTCTTGCGAAACATCTCCGAGCACCCCATCAGCACCAGCTTGCCCGGCGCGAGCGTAATCGGCTCGGCCCCACCTTCTTCGGGAACCGGCGGTCTCGGCGGCTGCCCGGGCATCTGCGGGGTCTGCGGCCACGCCGGGCGCTCCGCATCCTTGTATACGTCCGGGAACTGCCCCGCAACCATCGCCATCAGCGGGTACTGCTTCAAGCCCGAACTTGGCATGTCGAAGACGGGCACATCCGCGGGAACCGTCCACGCGCGCTCACTAGTGCTCATGATCGTCTTCGCTTCCAGGCCATGCTTCTTCAGCGTGTCCTCATCCAACGTGAGCGCCGAGCCCCAGAGATAGAAGATCGTGGAGAGCCGGCTCGTGATCGAAGTCTCCTGGTCCATCGACTCGTTGTTGATCAACATCTGCGTCGGCAGCTCGAAAGTCTGCCCGCCGCCCATAAGCGCCGCCAACGTGTTCGCGCTGCTTTGCACCGTAAGGCCCACATAATTGGCATCCATCAGGATGTCGTCGTCAATCCCGAGCCCATATTTATTGAGCAACTCGTTAACCTGCGGATTCTCCTCGCGCTTGGTCACCTCACGGCCGTTACGCGTCGCGCGGTAATCCCACTCGTAGTTCTGCACCGCCATCAACACCGACTTGCCCGACGCCAGCGCCCGTGAGATTTCCCAGCGCTGGCGCTCGTTGAGGGCACGCGGGTTCACCACCGCCAGCACGTCGTACTCGTCCGGCAACGGACTTTCCTGCGTCAATTCCACCCGCCGGACGTCGTATTTCTCGAACTGCAGGATTCGCTCCAGATACATGTAGGGGTCGTCCGACGTCGGGACGGGCTGCCCCATCTGCTGCATCAACCGGCGGTACTCAGGTGGGATGTTGACCGCTTCCTTCGGCGCAACCAGCGCTACCACCGGCGCCCTCTCGCGCGTGAGCTTGTAGATCGTGCTGACCAGACGATACTCCAGCTCCGGTAGGGTTTGCGGCATCATCTGCGGGATGATCTCTTCCTTCTTATTTTTATACCCGACGCCGATGCTCGAATAGACCAGCATGCTCGTCTGCTGGTCTTCACTCACTGCGTTCACCGAGAACGGTTCCACGCCCTTGTCCAGCATCCGCGTCTCGAGCGCCTTCTCTTCGTCTTCCTCGTTTCCCGGGGTCTTTCTCGCGTCCGCCAGCACATTGGCCGCCTCGAGATACATCGTCGAGAAATCGATTTTGCCGCCCGAACCGGCCTGCAACTCCTCGATCTTGTCGGTGATATCCTGTTCGAGCTTCGACATCAGCGTCGGCATCTTGTTCTTGGGCGTGATGTACAGTTTCACCTTCACCGGGGTCTCGAGACGCGAGAGGATCGCCTTCGACGCGTCGGACATCGTATAGATTTTGTCCTCGGTGGCATCCCACCGGGCAAGGCTCGTGCCGATCAGCAGCCAGTTGAACAACAGGCCAATCGCCATACACAACACCACCGCGCCAGCGAAGGTGACACTCGCGTTATGACGGCCGCGCGCCTCGATATACATGACGTTCAGCATCAGGAGCAGCGTCGTCCACGCTACGAAGTACAGGATGTCGGCCAATTCAAACACACCGCGCATGAACGCGTCGTAATGCCCGACCACACCCACCAGTTCCATCAGCAACGAGCCGAGACCCGGGATCGCGCTATCGATGTAGCCCGCGATGAAGTTCGTGCCGACCAGGAACAACGCGAAACAGGCCAGCAACGTGACGACGAATGCCACGATCTGGTCCTTGAAGAAACCGCTGAAGAAGATGCCGATCGCGATGAAGAACGCGCCCAGCAGTAACGCGCCCACGTAGCCGCCCAAGATGGCGCCGTTGTCGGGGTTACCCAACGCCGCCAGCATCAGCGGAATCGTGAACGTGGCCGCCACCGTCACCGCAAAGAACACGAATGTCGCCAGGAACTTGCCCAGCACCAACTGCCGCGCATTCATCGGGAACGTCAGCAGCATCTCCCATGTGTTTTCTTTGCGCTCTTCAGCCCACACCCGCATTGTCACCGCGGGGATAAACACGCACAGCATCAACGGCAAGTTGCCGAAGTACCCGCGCATGTCGGCGACGGGAAACGCGAAGAACGACGTGATGTACAGGCCCACGCTCATCAAGACGTAGACAATCATGAAAATGTAGCCGATGGGCGACGTGAAGTACGCCCGAAGATCGCGGCGAAGTATGGTCAACACGTTCTTCATGCTGCCGAACCTCCTTGTTTCCTTGCTATGCGCGTGCCCGGCTCAGTGAGCGTCAGGAACGTTTCCTCCAGCGACAACGGTTTCGCGCACAACTCACGCATCGTCCAATTCTTTTCCCGCGCCAGCTTGTTGATCTCTTGCCACACCGGCACGCCCTGCTTGCTCATGACCAGGAACGACACGCAGCCGTCGTCTTCGCCTACGAACTCCACCTGCTGGGCGCCTGCCAGCCCCGAGAGAAGCCGTTCGATCTCGGCCCGGCCACCCGCCACCGAAACCGACGTACGCTCCGATTCCAGGGCGCGGTGGCGCAGCTCGTCGATCGTCCCCTCGCCTACGATCCGGCCCTGGTTGATAATCACGATGCGGTCGGCCGTCGCTTCGACCTCCTGCAGAATATGCGTCGATAGAATCACCGTTTTCGATGCCGCCAGCCTGCGGACAAGCTGGCGGACCTCGACGATCTGGTGCGGGTCCAGCCCCGAGGTTGGCTCATCCAGCACGACGATGTCCGGGTCGTGGATCAACGCCTGCGCCAGGCCGGTGCGCTGTTTGTACCCCTTCGACAACTCCCGGATCACCCGGCGGTACACTGCCCTAAGGCCGCATTCCTCGAGAACCACGTCCGTGCGTTCTTTCAGCCTCGCCCCACTCAGCCCACGCGCACGCGCCACGAAGTCCAGGTAGTCCCGAACCTCCATATCCATGTACAAAGGCAGAATTTCCGGCAGATACCCAATGATCTTCCGGACTTCGACAGGCTGCTCCAATACGTCCATGCCGCCCACCGTGGCCGTACCGTGCGTCGGATACAGATACGTCGTCAGAATCTTCATGGCCGTAGACTTGCCGGCTCCATTCGGGCCCAGCAACCCCACAACCTCGCCGCGTCT
>JAACEL010000625.1 GCA_011682535.1 Nitrospiraceae bacterium
GAATATGGGGCGTAACGAAACAACCCAGCGGGTAAGAATGTCATGGACATATTCTAGAGGAAACACCACGACAGAATCACGGTCGCCCCGACGCACAACGTAACGGACGCCGAGACGGTGTTTCTCGCGGGGCGTCCCGAGTTCAACACCGCGATCAAGGCACTCCTCGATCGGCGAAAGGGCTGAGGACATGTCACTGCAAACGCTGGGACCGTTGTTGGCCGCTCTCTTTGCCGCGGGGCAGTCGGACCTGGTCATCGAGCCGCCGCTGGATCCGATCACCGGAACCTTCGCCGCCGTAGCGCATTGGGTAGGAGCCGCGCCGCCGGAAAACGTCGAACTGACGCTGGTCTCCGAGGACGGGGCCCAGGTCCGGAGGGCGTCGGCGGTCTTTTCGCCGGACGAGCGGCGGGCCTCGGCGCGGTTTGATACGTCGGGGGTTCCCGACGGCGCGTACCGGCTGGTCGCGCGGGCCGGGGATCGGGAAGCCGCCGTGAGGATCCGGCTGAGGCAGGGGCGCGAGCCGCTGCCGGACACGCGCCCCTTCCGCTCGCGCATGCTCTGGATGCCCATGACGGGCTGCACGGACGAAGACCTTGACGACGCCGTCGCCGCGGGGTACGACACACTCTTTACGAAAGTGGCCCCCCACTATCCCGGGCCAGCCAGGCCCATTGATTTCGATGCGGCGGACGATCTAATCCGCAAGGCCCAGGCGCGGGGGATGAAAATCGTGCTCGCCTGGCTGCTGTGGACGGGGCTCCCGCACGGGCGCTTCTACATCGAGTGCGAAGACGGATCCCGTATGGAGAACCGCATCGACCCGTGCTGGGATGCCGCCATGGCGGCGGTTCGCCTCCACGCGGAACGGCTGTTGGATCATTACATGGGCTGTGCCGACGTCATCGCGATAGCCCCCACGTGGGGTATCTACGGCGAAGCCGGCTATGCCGCCTTCAACGCTGGCTACTCGCCGTACACCCTCGAGAAGTACAATCGCTGGCGGATCGCCCGGGGCGAGGCCACCGTGTCCGCACTTCCTTCGGCGGCCAACCCGGGCGAGAACGTGCTCTTTCACCGCTTTCGTTTCGAGTACCTCGTTTCGGTTTGGGGCGAGTTGAGCGCGCACCTGCGCCGCCTCGAACCCAACGGCATCCCCGTCGGCGCCTGGCAGGAGATCTACAACGGGCACATGTATCAATTGGCACTCAGCGAAACACCCGGGGCCGACTTCGCGATCAATGAAATGTGCTTTCCCTGGGGTACGACCTACGACCAGTCCCGGGCTCTCGGCGAAACCATGGGGTTCCGATTCAAATGTGCCGGCTACGCCGCGTACCGGGACTACTACCGGCCCCTCATCGCGCGGAAGTGGGCGGAAGGACAGCAGGCCGTCGGCTGCCAGCTCAGCTTAGACTACGCGGAGAAGAACTACACGCAGTGGCCGGCAGGCCGGGCCAAGGAGGTGGCCTTTCACCAGTGGGAAGACCGGTTCGCGTCCGTCATCCGGCGCGTGCGCGACACGCCCGTAGCTGAGGAGCCCGCCGAGGTGGCCTATGTCCAGATGACCTATCCCGCGGCATGCTACCCGGATGCGGCCAATACGATCATCGACATCAACCTCTATGAAATCGTCCTTCGGATGTACGGCGTACCCTATGAGGGCATTCCCGTCACGCGGTTGTCGCGGCTCCGGGCCGAAGACCTGGCGGGATACCGGCTCATCCTGGTGCCGGGGGCGTGGTACCTGGACGAAGCGCAGTGGCGCAAGCTGCGCGCATGCGGCGCCCAAGTCGTGCTAACCGGCGGTGTCGCACAGTTCGGCGGCGCCCGAGCCGCTGCGGCGCGGGACGGCCTGGGATTCGACTACGGCGCCACGCCCGGGGGCGTGCCGGAACTCGAGGCCGGTTGCCCGGAAGCCGTGGCCCGGGATCTCGTACCGATGCTTGCCGAAGGCGCCATCCGCTTGCCCGAGGATCTCGGGCTCCGCGGCTTGCGTGGGGCCGAAGCGTTCATCCGCTTGGGCGGCAAGCCGTTGCTGGCACGGGAAGGGCGCTTCTGGTTCATAGCGAACCGCCTGCTTTATGCCTGCGCGTTCGACCCCGCTCGGAAGCCGCCCAACCTGAGTGGGTCCGGCGACCCCTCGGCGAACGAAGCGGACCCGTGGGGCAAGGCATCGTCTTCCTCACCGGCCAATCGCTTTGGCGAGACGCTGCTGCGCAACCTGTTCGAGGCCTGCGGGGTCACACCACGCATCCCCGACCCGCTACCGCGCGCGTGCAGCAGGTATCTCGGCGATCATGTCGAGCGCGTGAACGTCACCGGGAATATCGTGGCCAACCAGGACGCGGAGGCGCACACGATCATTATCCTTTGCGCCCGGCCGGTGACGAACTTCCCCTGCACGCCCCAGGAGGGTCGCTGGGCCGCCGAGGTCACCGTGCCCCCGTATGATTTCGTCGTGCTGCACTACGGGGATTCGGCGGGCACGAGCGGCGCTCCAGACGATTGACGGACGCTGGCAATACGGTTAGCATAGCAGGGAATTGAGGAATTAAGGTGGAATTAAGGTGACACCATACTTAATTGTTGCACCACACGACTTCCTGTGAGTTCACATGTAATGCTGCAATAATTAAGTATGGTGTCACCTTAAT
>JAACEL010000626.1 GCA_011682535.1 Nitrospiraceae bacterium
ATGGGCGTGGAAGACTATCCCGAAGCACGGGTCCAGCAGACATACGACACGGTCAAGTCCCTTCAGCCGAACTGTCTTGTCGTGATGCACGACCCCGGTCAGAGCGGAAGGTGGCCCACGGACGTATTCCAGCCCGGACGCAACCTCCCCGCCGCCGGCGGGCACGATCCACGGATGACGCGCCATGGCAAAACCTACTACATTCCCGCTGATGTGATCGATACGGTCGTGGAAAAATGGTTCTGGAACCCGGATGTCGGACCCAGACCACTGGCGGATCTTTTGAACGGCTATCGCGAAGTGACCGCCCATGAGGCGAACTTCACTCTGAACGCTGGGGTTAACATGCAGGGAAGACTTCCCGCCGATCAGGTCAACCGGTTGCTCGAATTGGCCGAGGCAATCAAGCAACTGGACAATGAGTGAGGGTAGTAGTTGGACAGCGCCACTTTGATGCGAAGTCCGTGAATATGGTAACCCGAAGCGTTCGTTAAGTGACGCTGCCTCAGTGGGATCCAAGAATCATGAGAATAGCGTTCTGCATGCTGCTTTTCACTCAGCTTACGGCACCACTGCTGGGGGCGGAGGAAGAGTTCCACAGGCCGTCTCTTTGTCCTGTTGATGGCAAACCAATCCAGAAAGACCTCCACGTGGACACGGAGGGCTTGAGGTTATACGCGTGCAGTGAGCAATGCCTGGCCAAGATAAGGTCAGGGGAGTTCGCCAGGGCGGAATTGGCAAGAAAGCGATATCGGCCGGAACAGATTCCGATACAACGGTCACGCCAGCGGACCACAACGGAAGTGCTTGAAGATATGGTACTTATCGAGGGAGGCGAGTTCGTCAGAGCGGGGAATTATCATTTTCGTGGTCAACAGAAGCCTGTCGAAGGCCAAGGATACACGGTAGCGGTCAGTTCGTTCTACATGGACAAGTACGAGGTGACAAACGAGGAATACTGCGAGTTTCTGAACGATGGGAACGTGGGATACTGGACGCCGCGATACCCGGGAATCACCCGTGACAAGGAGGGCCGGTTCATCCCGGCTCATGCCGACCTCGCAAGAATGCCCGTAGGATATGTCAACTATTATCAGGCGAAAGGATACGCCCAGTGGGCTGGCAAACGTCTACCTACCGAGGCAGACTGGGAGTATGCCGCCGGAGGCAAGCAGCGACAGAAATATCCTTGGGGGAATGAAGAGCCCGGCAACACGAAGGCCAACTATGGTCCGAGCTTTGGGGGTCTCAAACCGGTAGGCGGTTTTCCCGGAGGCCGGACGCCCGAGGGAGTGTTTGATTTGGCCGGCAATATTGGCGAATGGTGCGCCGACTACTACGATGAAGCGTACTATCGAGAAGCGCCTCCGGGCGGCCTGATCAAGGACCCCCAGGGCCCCGCAAGCGGGTACCTTCGCGTATATCGCCTCGGCTGTCAGTGCAGTAAGGCAACGCCCGTGGACCTGCGTGCCACTTCACGTTACGCGTGTTCGCCCCTGCGAAGCGCCCCGTGTCTCGGCATTCGTTGCGTGAGGAATAAGTGAGGCTGGAATGCAAATGTGGGAGGACAACAGAACAGCATGAAGACTCCCAATAACCAGGATAGGAAGAGAAAGATGAAGCGCAGCTCAACGTTTGCCGTTGTCGCGTTCAGTGCGGCAGTGCTGATGGGGACTTTCCTTTGTGCCGCCGAGCCGGCGACCGAAAGGACGCCTGTGATCGCCCGCTATGAAGAGATGCGTTATGGGATGTTCATCCAGTTTGGGATGAACACGTTCATCGACATCGACCAATTCGGTCGGTCTTCTTGTGGGGCTCCCGAGGGCCCTTTGCCTCCGTCAGAGACCTATCACCCCACCGATCTCGACGTCGACCAGTGGATTGCCGTGGCCAAGAAGGCCGGCATGCGCTATGCCTTGCTGACGGCGAAGCCTTATATCGGCCATGCCCTCTGGGACAGCGAGTGCACTGACTACGACGTCGCCACCAGCGGGGACAAGACGGATATCGTGGCGGAGTTTGTCAAGGCCTGCCGCAAGTACGCAGTGGCGCCATGTCTCTACTACAGTCTTGGAGTTGACGCGGCACATCGGCGAGATAAGCACATGACCGAGAGCCAATGGTACGAACATGCCAACAACCAAATCACCGAACTCTTGACCAAGTACGGGCCCATCAGCGTGATGTGGTTCGACGGAATGGGACCCGCTTCTCCGGCGCGACTGCAAGAGGCCTACGACACGGTCAAATCGCTCCAACCCGACTGCCTGGTGATGTTGAACCAGGGCTACACCGACGGCACCCATCTGCGGCATTGGCCGACGGATCTGGTCAGCGGGGAACGCACCCGCCCGCCTTTTGAGGGGCACAATGCCCGGATGGAGCACAACGGGAAGACCTATTACATTCCCATGGAAGTTTGCGAGACATCTGCCGTGGGGACCTTCAGCAAGGGATGGTTTTGGGAAGCCGGCGAAAGACTTAAAGAGGTCCAGAGGGAACTCCTGCGGCTCCATCGTGGTATGACTGGCCGTGGAGCTAATCTCTTGCTGAACGTTGCCATCGACCGCGAGGGCAGAGTGCCGGCGGCGACGGTCCAGCGATTGTTGGAGCTGGACGAGGCGATCAACAGTAAAGACAGTGCCGCGAATTCC
>JAACEL010000627.1 GCA_011682535.1 Nitrospiraceae bacterium
GGCATGGGCGACGGCGTTGGGGATGTCGTCGCCTTTGGCGAGGTAGGCGGCGATGGCGCTGGCGTAGGTGCAGCCGGTGCCGTGGGTGTTGGGGGTGCCGATGCGGGGGGCGGTGTATTCGTGGAAGCGGGCGCCATCGAAGAGGAGGTCGGTGGCGTCGGGGCTTTCGAGGTGGCCGCCTTTCATCAGCACGTATTGGGGGCCGAGTTCGTGGATGGCGCGGGCGGCGAGGCGGAGGTCTTCGGTGTTGGCGATGGAAATGCCGGAGAGGACTTCGGCTTCGGGCACGTTGGGGGTGACGAGAAGCGCGAGGGGGAGCAGTGTGTGGGCGAGGGCGTCGCGGGCGGAGGTTTGGAGGAGGGGGTCCCCGCTGGTGGCTACCATGACGGGGTCGAGGACGATCTTGGAGATGGCGTGGGCGGCGAGGCGCTGGGCGACGGCTTCGATGATGCCTGCGTTGGACAGCATGCCGGTCTTGACGACGTCGGCGCCGATGTCGCTCAGGACGACGTCGATTTGTTCGGCGACGAATTCGGGGGGGAGGTTGTGTACGGTGGTAACGCCGATGGTATTTTGTGCAGTGATGGAGGTGAGGGCCGTCATGCCGTAGACGCCGAGGGCGGTGTAGGTCTTGAGGTCGGCTTGGATGCCGGCGCCGCCGCCGGAGTCGCTTCCGGCGATGGTGAGTACTCTAGGGATGGTGTCAGCCATGGAGAAGGAGTCCGGCCATGCAGGCGGTGGTGAAACAGGCGAGCGTACCGCCGATGAAGGCGCGCAAGCCGAGGTTGACGACTTCGGCGCGGCGTTCGGGGATCATGCCGGTCATCGCGCCGAGGAGAATGCCGAGGCTGCCGGGGTTGGCGAATCCGCACAGGGCGTAGGTAGCGATGGTGACGCCTCGGGGTGACAGCGTGCCGGCGTCGATAAAGCCTTTGAGGTCGGCGTAGGCGAGGAATTCGTTGAGGACGGTTTTCTTGCCGAGGAGTTGGGCGACTTCGGCGATGTCGGCGCGGGGCACGCCCATGAGGAAGGCGAAGGGCCGGAAGACCCACCCCATGATTTCGGGGAAGGTGCTGCCGGTGACGCGCGCAACGGCGAGGTCGATCAGGTAGATGAGTCCGATGAAGGCGATGAGCATGGCGCCGACGTTGAGGGCGAGCATGAGGCCGTCGGATGCGCCGCGTGCGGCGGCGTCGACGACGTTGTGCGACTCGACGGGCACGGTGATGGGTGCGTCGCCGCTGGTCTTGGGTTTGTCTTGTTCGGGCACCATGATCTTGGAGATGAGGATGGCGGCGGGGGCGCTCATGAGGGACGCGGCGAGCAGGTGGCCGGGTTCGGCGCCGAAGGAGGCGTAGGCCACCATGACGCTGGCGGCGATGGTGGCCATGAAGGTGGTCATGAGCGTGCATAGTTCCGACCGGGTCATGTCGCGCAGGTAGACGCGGATGGCGGTGAGGGATTCGATGCCGAGGAAGACCAGCAGGGACGCGCCGAAAGTCTCGGCGCCGGAGGTCTTCATGGTGCGGCGCATGGCGTAGGCGAGGGTTCGGACGACGAATTGGGTAATGCGCAGATGGTGGAGTATGGCGGCGAGTGAGGAGACGAAGATGATCACGGGCAGCACTTGGAACGCGATGATTGCGCCGATGTCGTAGTTGACGGGCAGGTTGCCGAAGACGAATCCGGCGCCTTCCTTGGTTGCGTCGGTGAGGATGCCAAATGCGGCGCGGACGTGGTCGAAGAAGGTGCGGCCGAAGGCGGTCCGCAGCACGAGCAGGCCGAAGATGAGTTGGAGGGCGAGTCCCCACAGCACGATGCGCCAGGGTACCTTGCGCCGGTTCTCGGATAGAAGCCAGGCCAGGGCCAGCATGACGAACAGGCCCGCGAGACTGATCAGCCGCAGTGCAACGGGCGTGTCTATCCAGCGGACTTCGTTCATCGGCCGGCGCGGAATCGCGTGGGGCCGCTGTAGTGGCTTGCGCGGATCTGGATCGAGCCGCTGACCTCGACATTCTTGGGACCCGGCGCATCGGCGGCCTGGGTGGTCCGAGGCGCGGGCGCACGGCGCCCGGTGGTGGCGCATCCGGTCAACAGGGCCACGGCGCACAGACCGATGAACAGAGCGCTTGCGAATGGGCGCATGTCGAACCTCCTTCGGGCCAGCCCGCGACGATCAATGGTGAGCGATGTGGGCTAGCGGTAGGACTTGTCGTAATCCATTTCACCGCCTGCGTTCGTTTTCTTCTCGAAACGCGATTCGGCGATCAACTGCTGCAGCTTCGCTTCATAGGCCTCGCCGTCGAGGGGCAGTTCCACGGTGTCGCCGATGAGGGACGAGTAGATCATGGCATTGGCCAATTCGACGGAGCGGATGCCTTCGGGGGCAGGGGCGAGGAGAGGGACGCCGTCGAGGATGGCGTCGATGAAGTTCTGTGTAATCACCTTGTGATCTGACCCCCCCTGGTCGATGGGGATGGTGCAGTCCCAAGTTTCGGGCCGGTCGAATCCGCCCTTGGCGGTCTCGGTGAATTCCTTCGTGCCGACCTCGTTGCGTTTGAAGGAGAGCGTGCCGTCTTCGAAGACGAGGCGGCCGCGATCGCCGGCGATTTCGAGGCGGTCGGTGCCGGGGGCCTCGCCGGTGCTGGCGAGG
>JAACEL010000203.1 GCA_011682535.1 Nitrospiraceae bacterium
ATCCTTCCAGATCGTGTACGAGATCACTCCGCGCCTCGTTCCCGTGGCGATGGGCGTCGTGGGCGCCGCCATCGGAGCGGGCTTCGTATCGTGGGCCGTCAACGCATTGATCCAGAGCCACCGGAAGAAACGCCGCATGAAAGTGCGCAAGAAAACCAAGAAGCGCAAGTAACCGCGGCAAATGCACCGGGGGGGGGAGGGTGAGACGATGGACATTTCCGAACTGAACCAGCATGTGAGAAGTCACCCCAACGACCACGAACAACGCTGGCGGCTTGCCAAGAAGCTCTACAGGAACGGCCAGCACGAGGCGGCCGTCGAACATCTCCAGATCGTGCGCCAGTACCGCGACGACAAGCTGCACGTGGTGCGTTTCCTCGCCGCCACCTACTATCGCCTCGAACGATATGAAGAGGCCGCTGAGGAACTCAAAGAGGCCGTGGCGGCGTGGCCTGACGAGTTGGAGCTGCGGGAGCAACTGGGCCGGGCTCTGCGCATGGCGGGCCGCCGCGACGAAGCCCGCGAAGTCTGGAGGGAAATCCTCAAGCGGGAGCCCGGCAACAAACTGGCCACGAAGAGTCTGGCGCGTCTGGCCAGGCAGGAGAAAGACGAGCCGGAGCCGGAGCCCATTCCCGACAGCGAACTGGGCGTCGGCGCCGACACCGGCATCGTATGTCCCTCCTGCGGCGCCGTCAACACCGAGGAATTCGAGCGTTGTTGGAAGTGCCACGGCATCGTCTCGCCCGGCGGCCTGTCCTTGTCCGAGCCCCCCCCGAGGCAGCGCGAGTCCAAAGGCCAGCCCACCATCGATCTCTCGGACGCGTGGCATATCTTCGGCGGTATCTGCGCCTTCTCCTTGTATGCTATCGCCCTGTTGATCTCTCTGAAGATCCATTCCAGCGCCAGCGGTGGGAACGAACTGGACGTTTCCGCTCTGCTCTCCGCCCAATTTTTCAACACGCGTCTCATTCTGGGCGGTGTGCTCCTAATCCTGTGGCCCTTGGCGTTGTGGCTTGCCATCATCATCGGCAAGACCGACGGCGTCCTCTTTTCCACACTGGGCGTCACCGGCGCTTTCTGCGCGGGTGTGGCCTTCGTAGCCACGCTGCTTCCCCTGCACCTCGTCGTCTACGCTTTGTTCTTGGTGATGCTTCTCTCGCTGGCCCCTATCGTCCTGACGTTCCAGCTACGCTTGGGCCAGGCCGTCCTTGTATGGGGTGTGCACTGCTTCCTCGTCGCCGTCGTCGTCGCCGTCACATTCTTGGCGGCCGAGGGTGTGGATGCCGTGCTTCAATGGCCTGCCGTGGCCCGCTATGCTCGTGAACACGCCAGCGACACCGGTCTTGTGACGCGTTCCGGCGTGCGCCTGCCGCTCGACGTCCCGATACGCTGGAAGTCCACCGGGTCGAGTTGGCTGGACGCGCGTCTCGATCGCGTGCGCATCGAGGTGGTTCCCGCGCGGGGCGCCTCCGGCATTACGGTCGAACTGCGGGACAAGACCGGCACACGGTACTTCGAGCGGGTCGGCGCGGCCGCCCACGCCTTCACATTCGCCGTGGAGCTGGGCCGTGACTATCAGTTCATCGTCACCGGCGAAGACGGCAGCGAGGTGGACGTCGTATTTCACGGTGTGCTGGTTCCCGAACTCGGGGGCTAGGGGTTTCTGGCCGGACCCCTCGGTTCCCCGCCCAGGTGGAGCAGCAGGCGTCCCGCTTCCTCGTCTCCCGGCCAGCGGCGCAGGCACTCCAGCGCCCAACGCCGCGCCGCATGCGCGTCTCCCCGGCGCTCTGCCACCGCCGCCAACGCCAGATACAGCCCCCCCGTGTCCAGGCCTTCGCGCGCCTTTAGAAACGCCGCATACGCTTCGTCATCCCGCCCCGCCTCCGCCAGTGCGATGCCGTAGTCCTGCCAGGCGCGGGCATGCGGCCATGGATGCGACACCGTGCGCGCGTAGAGTTCCAGAGAGGGCTCGCCCGCTAGTTGTGCGTCCTGGGCGGCGCGAAGACGATAACTGGGCACGAGCACCGCCCACCACTCGAGGCCCGCCAACAGCACACACAGCACGGCCACGGTCATGCCCGCCGGCCACGCGGGCGAAGATACGCGGGGCGCTTTGGCCAGCAGCATGGCGGCCAGGATCAGCGCGGGCAGCGTATGCGCTACACTCTGAGACGGGCCGTTGAAACATGCGAACACGGCAAAGGCCGCCAGCCCGCTCCATTCCGGACCACGCCGCTTCAGTAAGGTGACCCCAAACCACAGCCAACAGGCCATTCCAAGGAGGCCGCCCTGCGCGAGGCATCGAAGCGGCTCGGAGTGGGGGTGGCCGGCGGGCCGTTTCACGTCGAAGGCGCCCCCGTCCGCCGTGGTCTTCAGTGCCTGACCCAGGTATAGCGGACTTGAATAGGCGTAGCCGCCCGCCCCAATGCCCAGCAGGGGCGCGTCAGTCCACATGTGCTTCGCCGACTCCCACAACCACATCCGCGTCTGACGTCCCTCGTCCCGTGATGAGAACGTCTGCCGGAGCCGGCGCACCGTCGAATCGGAAGCTGCCCCCAGTCCAAGGATCAGCACAAACGCGCCTGTGCCCGCCAAGGCGGCGAGCCGGCGTCTCGACAGTCTTTGGCGCGACGGGAACCCCACCGCCAGCCCGATTGCCGCTGCCAGCCACGCCGAACGCGAGCCCGAGATCAGGGCAGCGAGAGCTAGCACGCCCAGCCCCAGCAACATCCACGGCCCGCCGCGTTTTGACAGCGCGTAGCGGCGCAGCAACAGAGGAAGCGCCACCGCCAGATAGCCGCCGAAAAGATCTTGATTGCCGAACACCGAGTACACCCGTTGGGTGTAATGCTCAAACACCGGGAAGAGGCGGGGGGTCTGCCCTGAATACTGAACCAGTCCCAGCACGGCGACTCCCAAGGCCGACACGATGATGGCGTCGGTGAAGTGGCGGCGCCACGAAACGTGACGCAGCAAATCGAAGCACAGGACGGTCCCCGTCAGCGTTAGTGCACGCCGGATCATCTCGATTACCGCATCGGAAGGGACCGGTGGTGGGAACACCAGCAGCCGCAAGAGATCCGCGCATAGCAAGATCCACAGCGGCAGAAGAGCGCGGAAGCCTTCCCACGTTATCCGTCCGCTCGCCGCCGCCAACACGCCCGCCAGCGCCAGGCATGCGCACAGGACAGCCTCCTTGGCGTGCAGGAACGACGTGAATTGAAACGAGTAGACCACGGCGCTCGCCACCAGTGCCAGGCACAACACAACACCCCGCGAGCGCTCCAGCGCTGTCAGAGGCGGGAGAGGGGGGGCATTCGAACTTCGCCTCATGCCTGTCCCTCGACGGGAGCGGCTGCCGCGTTCATGGCGTACGCGCATAGTGGGCGCAGGACGCACGCCGCGCAGTCCGGGCGCCGGGCGCGGCACACCCCCCGGCCATGCGCAATCAGGTTGACGTGAAGCGCCAGGCTCCGTCCCGGCGGCGCCAGGGGGGCCACGTACCGATGCGCCGTCTCGACCGGCATCCCCTCGGACACGACGCCCAGCCGTTTCAAAATCCGCGCGATATGCGTATCGATCGGGAACACGTCCCGGCCCAAGGCGAACAGCAGCACACACGACGCCGTCTTCGGACCCACGCCATCGAACGCCATCAGGGCTTGCTCCGCTTCCGGGGTCGGCAATTCGGCCAAGTAGTCCAAATTCAGCGCGCCTCGCGCCGCGACCGACCGGAGCATCCTGACAATGCACCGGCTCTTCGTCTTCGCGAGGCCCCCCGGGCGCAAGGCGGCCTCGACATCCGCGATGTCGGCGTCCAGCACGTTCTGCCACGCAGGAAAGGCCCGCCGAAGCGCCTCGTAGGCTTGCCGGCTGTTCACGTCGCTCGTATTCTGCGACAGGATCGTCCGGACCAGCGCCTCAAGCGGATTGTCCCTTCGCGGCTTCGGATTCCCGTAGCGCGCCCGAAGCAAGCGGTCCGCTTCCAGCAGCGTTCCTGCGTCCTTGGTGTTCCTGTGGAGTGTCGGATTCATCACATCATCGGTCCGGATTGTGGCAGCGATTTCTGCCAGCGATTTCTATCGCAGCCATGCTACCGATCAAGGGTACGCAGGACAACTTTCCTTCGCGATCCCCAACGCCCGGCCCGGAATCGCGCTGGGGGACATGTACCAAGCAGCCCAGCCGCGACGACGTTTCCCTCGACAACGACAACGGGAACCCGCGGATGCTGCCGTGCGAACCGGTGACGAACCAGAATGGCACTGAAATAAGTGCGTATTCCGATTGCTAGGTGGCAGGGCCCAAAGTGGCACGGGCTTCCAGCCCGTGGGGTCATGCGAATGGGGTCTGCGAATGGGTGACCCCTCCCTCTTAGCCGCTTTTCTTTGCTTCTTTCTTTTCTCGTGAAAAGAAAGAAGTTAGTCCGGCGGGAGGAGCATCGTCTGGACGGGGCCTTGGTCTTGCTCGGGCGGGGGCGTCTCGCTGGCCGCGCGTTTCGTGCGTTGACGCTTCTTCTTACGCCCGCTCGCTTCCACCGCCGTGTTCAGTAAACGACAGAGATCCTGAGCGCGTTGCGTCAGATTTTCCAGCGTCGGCGTGTCTTCTACCGTCGCTAGATCTCCCGCCGCATCAGTCGGCTCCGCCAACAGGTCCGCCAAATCGCCCCGCTGTGCGCCGCGCTTGGCCGAGACCGCCGCCTGTTCCAACAGCCTCCTGATACCGGCCGCCATTTCTTCCAGCGACTTCGAGAGATCGCCCACCAGCGGCGCACTGGTCTCTTCCATCACAGACGGTTCCGGCGCTTCAACGGGCTCCGGTATTGCCATCACCGGGGCGGCCGTCTCGATCGATTCCGCTGTCTCGACGGTTGGCGTCTCTGTCGCGCTGTTCCCCAGGCGCAACAGCGCCTGCGTACGTACCATGTCGGTCAACAGCACGTTCACCGGGCACTGCTCGGCCTCCGCCGCCTGCGACACCATCTCGGCCAGCGAATCCGGCAGGATGTCGCGCAGGTCGGTGATGGCCGCCACAACGCCGGGCCTCGGCGCCACGAACGCCCCAATCGGTCCTGCCGCCGTGGGCGAAACCACGCCCGGAATCGCAATGGCCAACGCATCGCCCGAAGGCGACACCGCCGTGATAGAGCGACCCGCGCGCGCTTGCCGTACCGCCTCCGCGTACAACCGTACCGCGCGGCGCACCGCCTCCGACGATGTACCCGCCGCCTTCAGCGTCCTGAGCCGCTTGATGCGTTCGCAGTCGCCCGGCGTCACACGAATCTCGATCGAACGCTCCGCCTTCGCACGGGTGACGCCCGGTTCCTCGCGATACGGCTCGCCCTCGGCCGAGAGTACCGGCCGCATCCGGTCGGGCGAGGATCTACTCGAGCTGGGGCTGTAGAGCACCTGGAAGCCGCTCTGCATGCTCGACCAAGCCTGCTCGTACAGGCTCAAGGCCGCGCGAATGACAGCGCTATTCGAATTGTGTGTAGTCGCTTCCCGGGCGTCACGGAGCGCTTGTTCGTCTTCCGGGAAGAAGCGGAGTCGCAATCTCTTGGATGGCGTGTCGGTCACGGTGTCCCCTCCTTGATGGCGCATTGTCGGGGCAATGCGCCATGTTTGCCATTTTGCGTGTGGCTATAGTCACACGCATGCTCGCCGAAGTCAAGGCGGCTGCGTGACGCCCATTCTTGACGCAGGCGTTATACCCCTGTCATTGCTCCGCGCTAGTCACGAGACGGAACCAGCGAGGGCTTACAGGGGTTCAAGCACATGGAGGCCGGGGAGCACGCCGGGCGCGCGCTCGGAATGGCCCTGGACGCCGGGTGGCGTATTGTGGTGCGCCCGAAGTGCCAGATGGTGCCCGAGTCACGCTCAGCCACGCCAACACCAAGCGGGTGGGGGTTGCGTTGGGCATGAGCGCGCGGCTGAGCTTGCTACGTGCGCTACGGTGGAGTTATCCGGCGATTCGGAAATGGAGGTACGTATGATGGTTCTGAGAAAACAGGCGATATCACTGCTGCTGGGCATGCTGCTTGTCTCGCAGACCGCTCGCGCGATTGCTCCCGAGGACGGCCCCGCCTATATGACCGACACCCACGGCGCTTCAGGCGTATGCTGGTTCTTGGGGCGAATGATCGAGCTTGACCCAACGTATGAGCGCTACTACTTCGGCGCCCTCGACTGGCTGGTCGAGACGGCCCAGTGGGACGAAGACAAGTGTTGGTGGCTGGTATCGACCTCCGCGCCTCTGGGGCACCCGAATCACAAGTACACGCCGGGTGGCGGCGCCATATTCGCCAGTCTGGCTAAGGGCTACATGGCCGCCCTCGATGAACGTTACAGCCAGACGGCGTTGGGGGGGATCCGGGCGCTGATCTCTGAAGCTCATGCGCTCGACACGAGTTGGGGGCCTGGCTTTCACTGGGGGGAGCGGGTGGGGCATTCGCACGGTCCTGGCGGGGAGGGCGACATGCTGCTCCGGGCCTACGACGAGTTGGGCGAAGAGAGCGTCTTGCCGTACATCACCGGACTGCTTAACTGGATGCGCGACGAAGCCGTCGTCACGCAAGACGCTCTGGGCAACGACCTCGCCATGTGGCCGGAGGAGGCCGGGGGGACCGCTTACGAGACGGGCTACTGCTACGGCAACGCGGGCAGCCTGGCGTTCGTCATCAACGCCGCCAACACGCTACCGGATTTCATCTGGACGGACGGCAAGGATCTGCGCTGGCTGGTCAACGCCAACATTCGCTGGCTGATGTCGGTGGCCGTCGATGTACCGGCGGCCGGTGGCGTGGTCTGGCGCTACATGCGCCACGACGAGATAAGCACCAACATGGGTTTCGGCAGCGGCGTGGCGGGGATCGGCCTCCAGTTTCTCAATGCCGCTCAACTCAATCGGGACGCTGGCGACCCCTTCGCGGACGAGTGCTTTGAGGTCAGCCGGCGGGCCGTCGCCTCGATTCTCTACAAGACACAGCATTACGCCACTCTTCAGACCGGTGCGTGCGGGGGCGAAGGCGGCACGCCGCTGCTGCTTCTGCCGTTTGCCGACGAGATCGAAGCGAGCGACCCGGACTTGGCCGAGGCCTGTCGTGCCGCGTCCGGCGTTATTGCGGAACGCGTGCTCGACGCACGGCTCCAATTCGGTGCGCGGAGCGGCTGGAAATCCTCCCCCAAGTTCGGCGACGAGGCCGTCAACATTGCCTTGGACTACGGCTTGACGGGATTGGGCATGGTGCTGGCCGAGGTCGGTACACGCCTGGAGCGAACCGACCTGACCGATGGCGCGTTCGAAGCGGCCGAGTATCTTCGACTGACCGCCGTCTGGGACGAGGAGGCGGGCTGCAAGTGGCCCCAGATCGTGCCCTATGGACCCGTGGACTCGGACGGAGACGGCATCATCGATGATTGGGACGCATTCCCGGCCCATCCCGACGAGGCGGTCGACAGTGATTCGGACGCGATGGGCGATCACTTCGAGTGGCTCATCATCGACGACGATCCCGATGATTCACTGGAGAATTTCGATGAAGTCCTTCCCGCTGACGACTACGACAAGGATTCCATCAGCAACTACGACGAATTCCTGCTCGGGCTCGACCCCACCGATGGCGCAGGCGGAGGAGAGGGAGAAGGGGAGGGAGAGCCTCCCGGTTGCGGCGGCCGGGGCTTGGGCGATGGCGTTATCGGCGACGCCTTGGTGTTGGCCGTCCTGGCGCTCTTGCTGGGCGCGTCTGCCACTGCTGTGCGGCGGTAGAACCTCCATCTCCAGCGCGGGGTGCGCCCGTATCGGGTTAACTGCGCCGTGGCGCTCGGGGCAAGCTCAGCCTCGCTATTGGACCAGACACGACGCTCACCCATCTGGTGTCGGCTGAGCAACCTTGTGTTGCCGTAATCGCCGCTTGTCCGGGTACTTCGGGCGCGCCACAATACGCCACGCCCGGCGTTCGGGGTACGCAACGCGATATGCATGTGGCGCCAGCCGGACTATCGGCGCGTAGCACGGCGTCCCAGGATGGACGCAGCGATTCCCGGACCAAGGCCCCCCGTTCACCGCGTTGCTCAAGACATAGCCAGCCACTTCAAAAAGAGCCCAATGTGAACGTGACCGCCATAATAGAGGCCGTGTGCGGCGGGATTTCGCGCGTTCCTGTTTCAATATGACCACGAAGGCGATACGCTCGAGGGTGAGGGGCGATTGCTTTGCGGGCTACGAAAAGATGACTTGGCATCGGTGATTGATCTATCTCAGGTAGCAGGACAGAAATTTCGGTTCATCCGGAAAGAGCGTACTTCAGTTTTCTTGGAGGCTTGCTGGCGAATCTCTTCTCGACGGGATAACAGGATAAACAGGATTGAGTTGTGAACGGCGATTGTGTGGAAATCCGGTTCATCAGGCAGGACTGTCATCTTGACCGCCCACTTGTCATCTCGACCGCCCACTTGTCATCTCGACCGCAGGGAGAGATCTCGCCCCAC
>JAACEL010000628.1 GCA_011682535.1 Nitrospiraceae bacterium
TATGGTGATTATGATTTCGAAGATGGAGACGTCGAAGTTATCCGGGTCGTCGAGATCGATCACGCCGTCGTCAACGAGTTGCTCGACTTCCTCGGGGGAAAGCGTCTCGGAGCTGAATTCGGTAATGATGATGTCGGCCAAGGACACCTGGGTGACGGTCAGTTCTTGCGAGGCCGAGTTTCCGGCCGTGTCTGAAGCGGTTACGGTGATCTCGTTGACCATGTTTTTGTTGAGGGGGAGGTCTATCCGGAAGGCGCCTCCCTCGTCCGGGACTGTTTGGGTGACGTTGCCGCCAGGCGCCGACACGGCTACCGTGATTTGGGCGTGGGCAGGCCAGGCGGCTGCGCACAGCAGCAGGCAGCTTACGGCCACCGCCCTGACTTGCCGGTGCGTGCCGCTGGCAAGCAGGTTCCGGCAGCCCCGCGAAGACTTCACCCGTGTTGTCCTCTGGCTCATGATGCTCTTCCTCGATATCTGCGGGTGCTTGGGCGTCCCGCGATTCCTGCTCGGTGCTTCTCCCAAGACCGCCGCTCCAACCTTAGAGCGGCACGAACACGGCCGTCACTTCCTTGTCTTCGTCCATGGTCAACGTGGCGGGGTTGTCCGATCCCGTCAGCGCACCTTCCCAATGGTCAAACTGCCAGCCCGTATTGGGCGTGGCCTCGAAGGTGAGGTTCAGGTCGACTGGGTAGGTATGGACGCCTTCCGACGGCGTCACCACGCCCTCGCCGGTGCGCGACGAGGTCAACTGGACGGTCTCGAACGAGAGTTCCTGGAACGTGTGGCCTTCCGGTGCGATGGGCAACTCCATGGAGTGTGTCTTGCCCGAATACTCGATGGTGATGAAGAGGGGAATGTGGCGCGAGACGGTGGGCTTGAGCAGCCCAAAGACGTGGAAGAGGCCCTCTTGGTCCGTCTTGCGGATGTCCATCGTACCACCGGCGCCGGGCGTGCCCCCCGTGGGGGATTCGAGAACCACCGCGGCCCCCACAATGAGATTCCCGTCGAGGTCGCGTAGCTGTCCCGAAAAACCCAGTTCCCAGATGCGCACCTTCCCATCGGCTTCGGCCACGATCAGCGTTCGCTCGCCGGGACCGAGTTCCACGTCGCCCGGTTTGTCGAGGCCGCGAAGAAGGGCAAAGCCCTTCTTGCCGGGGGGAATCATGGCCACGAAACCGCCTTTCGTGTCCGAGATGAAGAGCGTACCGTCTTTGGCGACCGCCATGCCGCCGGGGGACTCGATGACTACGGACACTACGGCCGCCGTGGCCCGCGCGATCTGTTCGAGATAGGAACTGAAACCGTGATCCTCGATGGCCACGCGCGCGGTGATGTCATATGTGCCGGGGGTAGCGCCTGCCGTGAAAACATAGCCCTGCCCCGCGGCCGTCAACGCGCCCGCTTCGGGTGGCACGGCGAAGACGATAAAGAACAGAGAACGGTCCACGTCCCAGAGCTCGCCGTCCTGAAAGCGAAACGCCAGGCGGAGCAGCACGGAATCAAGGGGTTCTATGATGAATTGGGGAGGCAGGAACACGACTTCAACGGGCTGGAAAAGGGCGATCTGTTCCTCGCCGTCATTCAGCGTCACTGCCGCATCGAGGTTCTGGGCCAGCAAGGAAATGCGGTACTCCGTGTCGGCGGAGGCACGGGCGTAGAGCACGAATTCGCGGTCGTGCGGAAGGGACAGCGTTTTCCTGCGGTCGTCGGCCCCGTCGAGCACGTCGTCCGGCCCCACGGCCACGCTGAACGACTCGCTTGTGTCGTTGAAGTGGGCGTAGACTTCGAGGCCGTCTATATCGCCGGTGAAAACATCCCCGGGATCGATCTTGACCGTTCCCTCGCCAGCGGCCACCAGGCATAGGCCGAGTGCCAGTGGGAGGAGCCACTGCGCGGAAACGCCCCGATGCGGGTCCTGCTTGCCTCTCATTCCGCGTGCCATTTGCATACCCTTCATTCCTTGTCCGCCGCGGCCTAGTTGTTCTTGGTCCCCTGCAGTGTGGCGTAGACCGTATGCGCGCCGTTAGAGGAGAAGCGCAGTACGCGCAGCCCGTCCAGCACGTAGAGCCTGTCCTCGTCGTCGAATTCCATGTCGATGACACGTCCCCAGCCGCCTTGGGGGATTGTTGCGTACCGCGTTCCTACGCGGCGGTTGGCGTCGTAGGTTTCGTTCACGCGGATCTCGCGCAGCTCCTGTGAAAGGTTCTCGGCCACGATCAGCGTTTCCTTGCTGGGATCCGCATTGGGCCGGATGACCATGGGGCCGGAGAAGACGGGGTGGGCGAAGCCGAGAAGCTGGCTGTAGTAGCCGATGACGCCGCAGAGTTCGCGTGATCCCGCGGCTTGGTTGAAGCGGAAGATCCGGCCGCCGTAGGACGCGTCCGAGGCGGCGTTGTCCGAATAGAGGTTCCCGCTCTGGTCAATGGCCAAGCCGTTCTGCACGATGTTCCGTCCGTCGCGAAGCGACTGGCGGAAGCCTGCCGTGGCGTATTCGGCGCGCGCGTTGGCGTCGTCCACGTGAATGGCCCAGAACACGCCCTTGGCGGCGTCGCTGTAGTAGATGAGATTGAGGTCGTGGTTCGGGTGCAACTCGAGTCCGTCGATGGTTGCATCGAACTCGCCCGGCCCGGCATAGAGCGGCTGGG
>JAACEL010000629.1 GCA_011682535.1 Nitrospiraceae bacterium
GATGCAAACCATCCAGTTCATCCTGTTATCCTGTCAAAAAGGCGGTATCAGAACGAAGTACGCAACAACCGGAAGAGCCGAGATTTTCCTTAACTGCAACATCTGTGCCCATATAGGTGGGGACGCACACATACCGAGGGGGGGATGCCATGGCCAAGAAACGCTACACCGATCTTGGAACCCCTTGCGCAGGGTCTTGGGACCGTGAATGGGTCGCGGCTACGCGAAGCTCAACGGTCCTGCCTTACTGGGGCGCGTCGGCCAGGATTTCTAGGCCTGCGCTTGTGCCCAGACGCGTGGCCCCCGCTTCGATCAATGCCATGGCTTGGCTGTAAGTTCGGATGCCGCCCGCGGCCTTTACACCCATCGCGTCACCCACCACTTTGCGCATCAGGGCGACATCGTCCACCGTCGCGCCGCTGGCGCCGTAACCTGTCGAGGTCTTCACGAACGCAGCCCCCGCGCGCTGGCTCATCTCACATACGGCGACCTTCTCCTCCGTGGTGAGATAACTTGTCTCCAAGATGACCTTGAGCGGTACGCCGTTGATCGCCTTGACAAGGGACGCTATCTCCTTTTCCACGAAGTCGTTATAGCCCGATTTGAGCGCGCCGACGTTGACTACCATATCGACCTCGCCGGCCCCGTTCCGGATGGCCTCGCGCGCTTCCTCGGCTTTGACGTGTGGCGTATTGGCCCCCAACGGGAACCCCACCACCACGTTCGTCAGTACGCCCGTGCCTTTGAGGCGTTTCGCGCAGTACGATACCCAAACCGGGTTGACGGTGACCGACGCGAACCGGTGCTTCATCGCTTCGTCGCACAATTCGTCAATGTCGATCAGCGTGGCGTAGGCGTGCAGTTCCGTGTGGTCGATCAGGCGTGCGATCTCTCTGCTCGTCACCGGTCATCCTCCGTGGCGCTGTCGGCGAGCCGGGCCAAGCCGGCCATCGTATCTTTCATCTGTCTATAAGTGTCGATGTAGGCGGCGAAGTACGCGCCATAGGGGTCCATACCGTCCGCGGGCTCGATGGTTTCGAATTCCGGCGCCATCGCCGCCGCCGCCTCGGGCAGATTCGCGTAGAGCCCGGCCGCCACCGACGCACACACGGCCGAGCCGAGACACGTCGCGTTGCGTTCCGCCGACACCAGCACCGGCTTACCCGTCACGTCCGCAATGATGCCCAGCCACAGCCGGTTCGTCGATCCACTTCCGCACGTGCGCAACACGTCCACCGGACAGCCGCCGTTTTCGAGCGTCTCGACGACGTTGCGGATGCCGTAGGCGCAACCTTCAAGGATCGCGCGGTAGAGGTGGGTGGGCGTGTGTTCCAACGTCAGGCCGCAGATGTTGCCCCGGGCCATCGGGTCGAAGTAGGGCGTGCGATTGCCCCGGAACGCGTCGAATACCACCAGACCGTCGGAGCCCGCCCGAATCGCCTGTGCTTCCCGTTCGAGACGCGCGAATACTGCGTCCGTCGCCCCCAGGCCCATCAGCGACAACAGCCACTGGATCGTCGAACCGCCGGAGGTCTGCCCCGCCTCGTAGACTGAGCGCCCGGCGCGAATACCGTCCGGGAAGGGCCCCATGATCCCGTCGATGCAACGCGGCGTTTCGGTTTCCACGACAAGCACCGTCGAGGTGCCCAGCGTCAGTGACGCCGCTCCGCCGTCGAAACAGTTCTTCCCGATGGGCGCCGTCCATCCGTCCATGCCGCCGTGGCTGACGACGCATTGCGTCGAGAGGCCCAGCGCCTTCGCCGCCTCCGCCGACAACGCCGCCACTGGCTGGCCTACGTACACCACCTCGTCCGGACTCTTTTCCGCCAGTTCGCCGATGCCCAGCCCCGCGTAGAAGTCCGTCGGCCAACCCGACTCCGGCGTCCAATGCCGCTTGCCCGAAGCGTTGCTGTTCGACGTTACCCAACGCCCCGTCAGCCGCCACGTGAGCCAATCGACTCCCTCGACGATGTAGGCCGCCTGCGCGTAGATGTCCGGCTGTTCGCGCCGCACCCACAACACCTTCGGGAGCAGCCACTCCGCCGAGATGCGACGCCCGCAATGGTCGAGCACCGGATCCCGCGTTTCCTCGACCTGCCGGGCCTCCGCCGCCGCGCGGATGTCCATCCACAGAATCGCCGGCCGCAACGGCATCCCGTCCGCATCCGCGAACATCGCTGTACACGACGTGCCGTCGCACGCCACCGCCGCCACCACGCCACCCGGCACACCCGCCTCGTCCAGACACCGCGGTACCGTCGCGCACAACGCCCGCCACCAGTCATCCGGGTTCTGTTCCGCCCAGTTGATCTGCGGGCGGTCCGTCGCATACTGCTGCGTGGCCGACGCCACCAGCGCCCCGTCCGTCCGGAACAACGCCGCCCGCAGGCTCTGCGTGCCGCAATCTATACCCAACACAAGTCCGTCATTCACGATGGATACCCCGCCTCACATGTTAGCATGGATGCGGGGTTCGTGCGAAGGCCGAATGCGCCCCCCAAGGCGTGGACGAATGTGGCCCGCGCGGCAAGCAATCCAGAGTGCCGGTACGGTCCATCTCGCTTTCCTGAAGCCGGCGTGGTAGGAAGTTTCAGGGGCGCAGACTACTGAACTTTTGCATACGGGATATTGCCGT
>JAACEL010000630.1 GCA_011682535.1 Nitrospiraceae bacterium
GCGCCACGACCTGTTTCCGCACTTCCTGTGCCCGGGCTGCGGGCATGGCATCGCGCTCAGGGCGCTGATGTGGGCTATCCACGAACTCGGGCTCGACAAAGACCAAATCGCGATTGTTTCCGGCATCGGCTGTTCGGGCCGCCTCGGCGCCTATATCGACGCCAACACCTTTCACACTACCCACGGCCGCCCCCTGGCCTTCGCCGCCGGATTGAAACTGGCCCGCCCCGATCTTGAAGTCATCGTCATCACCGGCGACGGCGACTGCCTAGCCATCGGCGGCAACCATCTGATCCATGCCTGCCGCCGCAACCTCGACATCACCTGCATGATGCTCAATAACGAGGTTTACGGCATGACCGGCGGTCAGGTTTCGCCGACGACCAGCGAAGACCGCTACACGACAACGACGCCACTCGGCAACACCGAAGCGGCTTTCGATGCCTGCAGGCTGGCGGAAGCGGCGGGCGCCGGCTTCGTCGGCCGGGAAGTAACCGTACAGACGCCGACGCTCAAGAACCTTCTGAAGGATGCCATAACCTATAACGGCTTCTCGTTTGTCGAGGTGATATCGGATTGCACTGAAATCTATGGCCGAAAGAACGACCTCGGCAATTCACCGGAAATGATCCTGAGCCAGAAAAGCCAGATGCGGCCCAATTCCTATGGCGGCGTCATTGTCGACGAACCTTTCCGCCCCAACGCTCTGCCGACCGGCGTATTGGCCACGAACGCCCGGCCCGAATACGGTGAAACCTATCGCAACGCCATGGTATCGGCGAAAAGGAAGAAATAGCGATGGCCGGAATGAAAGTAAAAAAAATTTCCCCGCGCCAGGAGTTCGAAATACGCCTCAGCGGGTCCGGCGGCCAGGGCCTTCAACTTTTGGCCAGGATATTCGCCCACGCATTTTCCAGCGAGGGCAAAGTTGTCGCCCAGTCACAAAGTTACGAGCCGACATCGCGGGGCGGGCTCAGCCGCTCGGATCTTGTTGTCGGCAGGAGTGAGCCCGATTACCCCCTGGCAACCAATATCGATTTCATGTTGATCCTCGACCAAGTGGCGGTCAAGGCGGCGGACGATGTGATCAGCGATGATGCCTTGGTCATCACCGATGCGCGTCTGGTCACTGACCCTCCGAAGGGCACCTTCAGGGTTCTGGCACTGCCGATCATGGAAACTGCCATTGGCCTGGGCAACCCTCGCGTAGCCAATATCGTCGCAATGGGGGCACTGACCGGCGAGGGCAATTTGTGTTCAAAGGAAATCATCGAAGCCGCCATCCGCGAGAATATCCCTTCAAAACTCACCGATCTGAACATCAAGGCCTTTCAGGAAGGATTGAATTTAGTCGCGAATTAACCCGGCAGCGAATTCGATCGGATTGAAGTCCGGCAAATAGGGCGGCCACCCGCGAGCGGTGATCCTTCATACCACGAAAGACCACTTCTTTCATAAGATCAAGTATTTCAAGGTTGCACCTCCTCCACCGTCATTGTCGGGTCTCGGGCCGATGTGGTGCGGCAAAAAATGACGATCTCCCGGACGCACCGTAGGCACCGGAAGAGCCGAAAGGATTGTTTCTAGAGTCCTTCTGTTTGAGAATGAATCGGGGGATTCCCTTTTTGGCGCGAATGTGATTCAAGATAGGTGGCTGGAGAGGAGGCCAGCATCTATGGCACGTCCCTATTCCCTTGATCTTCGAGAGCGGGTTGTTTTGGCGGTTGCGTCTGGTGAGAGTTGCCGTTCTGTTTCCCGGACCTTTGGCGTCAGTGTTTCGAGCGTTGTGAAGTGGTCTCAGCGTTATCGAAAAACAGGCAGTGCGGCGGCCTATCGGATGGGTGGCAATCGGCCGTGGGTGCTTGAGCCGGAGCGCGACTGGTTGTTGGCGCGGCTTGCCGAGAAGCCGGACCTGACCCTACACGCCTTATTGTCGGAACTGGCCGATCGCGACGTGAATGTGTGTTGCGACGCGCTGTGGAGGTTTTTGAAGCGCGAGGGGATCAGCTTTAAAAAAAACCGTGTTCGCCAGCGAGCAGGATCGGCGTGACGTAGCCTGGCGGCGTTCCCAATGGAAGAAACACCAGGGCAGACTGGACCCGCGCCGTCTGGTCTTCGTCGATGAGACCTGGGCCAAGACCAACATGACGCGCACAAGGGGCTGGTGCCGGAAAGGTCTGCCCCTGAAAGTCAAGGTTCCGCAGGGTCACTGGAAAACCATGACCTTCCTGGCCGCCCTGCGCCACGACCGGATCGCGGCGCCGTGCGTGTTCGACGGCCCCATCAACGGCGAGCGCTTCCTGGCCTGGGTAAAACAGGCCTTGGCGCCAACATTGAAACGGGGGGATATCGTCTTCATGGACAATCTCAGCTCCCACAAGAGCCCGGAAATCCGCAAGGCCATACGAAAAGCCGGCGCACGGCTATTCTTCCTGCCGCCCTACAGTCCTGACCTCAACCCAATCGAACAGGTCTTTGCCAAGCTCAAAACCCTGCTGCGCAAAGCCGATGAAAGAACCATCGAGGCAACATGGCGGCGGATCGGAACTCTCCTCGATCACTTCTCTCCACAAGAATGCGCCAATTACATCAGAAATTCAGGCTATGCTTCCATATAAAACGGAAAGACTCTA
>JAACEL010000631.1 GCA_011682535.1 Nitrospiraceae bacterium
ATTAAGGTGACACCATACTTAATTATTGCAGCATTACATATGAACTCACAGGAAGTCGTGTGGTGCAACAATTAAGTATGGTGTCACCTTAATTGTCACCTTAATTCCCCTCACCTTAATTCATTAATCCGATTACAAATTCTTGTGACGAGCCATATTTTTCTTGACTAGCCTTTCGTGATGATATAGAATAACAGCTGATCAGTAGTTTGTATCTAGGAGACCTTGCCCTGCAGGCTGACAGTAAAACCACAGTGGAAAACGGTAGGTGCGACATCGAGTATGTCGATGAGCAACGGTGCCGCGCAGCCATACAGCACATGCCAGCGGACGAGATGGTTAATGCCCTAGCCGAGACGTTCCGGGTCCTGAGCGATCCGACACGCATCCGCATTATAGCAGCCTTGTCCCAGCAGGAGTTGTGTGTCTGTGATTTGGCGAAGATTCTCGGTCTGACGGGCTCGGCGGTATCGCACCAGCTTCGCCTGCTACGTGGACAGCGGCTGACAAAGTACCGCAGGGAAGGAAAGATCGCGTACTACTCGCTGGACGACGAGCACATCAGCAACCTATTCGCCGAAGGGATTCGTCATGTGGATGAGCAGTGACGCCCTCTTTTTTTGCCGCGTATAGCAAACGACTGCTCAGTTGTGCTATTTCTCAAAAGAAGCGTTTGTCATCGCCTCTGAACCACTGCCATTGGTATTGCCGGAAAAGCGAACCATCAGGTTGACGGGCCTTGGCCCGCTGAGAGGAGAATCGTAATTATTATGGGCTTAGGTATGTTGCTTCGGAAGGTTGTCGGCGGTAATTGCTGCGAAGACCGGAACCATGTGGGCACGGGACTGCCCAAGATATTGATCGTCGGCAACCCCAACGTCGGCAAGAGCGTCCTGTTCAATCGCCTCACCGGACGGTACGTGACGGTGTCCAACTATCCCGGCACCACTGTGGAAGTTGCGCGGGGGCGGTCGAGGGTGCTCGACGGCCGTTTCGAGGTCGTCGATACGCCGGGGATGTATTCCCTCTCGCCGATTACCGAGGAAGAGCGGGTCGCTTGCCGCTTGCTGTTGAACGAGCCTGCCCAGGCTGTCCTGCACGTGATCGACGCGAAGAATATCCAGCGGATGCTCGGGTTGACGCTTCAGCTCATAGAAGCCGGCCTGGTGGTGGTTCTGGTGCTGAACATGGTCGACGAGGCGCGGCGGCTGGGGATCCGCATTGATACGCGGCGTCTCGGGGAGTTGCTGCGCATCCCGGTCGTGGAAACGGTGGCCACCACCGGCGAAGGAATCGGCGAGTTGGCCGTGCGGATCGGACAGGTCCAGCCGGCGCCAGGCCGGGCGATCAATTATGGCGGCGAGCTGGAACGGGCGGTTTCCGAGGTCGCCGCCCAGATGGAGAACGCTGCTGGCGTCTCGGCGCGGACCCGCGCGTTGTTGCTGCTCCAGGAGGAAAACAACGAGATCGAGAATCTTCTCGGCGAGCAAGACGCCCATGAGGCCGAGGCGATCCGGGCGACTGTTTCGGCCGCTCGGGGCAGGTTGGAGCACTCGCCGCATTACTACGCGACTCTGGCAACCAGGCAAGAGGCGGACCGTATTCTCTCGCTGGCCGGGAGCTTTCCTGCCCGAGGTACGCCGGGGTTTCGTGAAAAACTCAGCCGCTTCTGCATGCACCCGCTCACGGGCATTCCCCTACTGCTGGCGGTGCTCTATTTTGGGCTGTACAAATTCGTAGGCGGGTTTGGCGCTGGGACCGTCGTCGGTTTCTTGGAAGACACGGTATTCGGGAAAGGGATCAACCCATGGATCAATCGGGCCGCCGAGGCTGTGATCCCATGGCAGGTGCTCCGAGAGTTGTTCGCCGGCCAGTACGGGATCATCACGCTGGGGGTTCGCTACGCAGTGGCGATCATCCTGCCAATCGTGGGGACGTTCTTCTTGGCGTTTTCCATCCTGGAAGATAGCGGTTACCTGCCGCGCCTGGCGATGCTGATCGACCGGGTGTTCAAGAAGATCGGCCTGAACGGCCGGGCCGTCATCCCCATCGTTCTGGGATTTGGGTGCGACACGATGGCGACGATAGTCACGCGAACGCTCGAGACCCGGCGAGAACGGATCATCGCGTCGTTCTTGTTAGCGTTGGCGATTCCTTGCTCGGCCCAGTTAGGCGTCATCCTCGGATTGCTCGCGGGGCACCCTTATGCCCTGCTGGTCTGGGCAGGGGCCGTGGCACTAATCTTCCTGACAGCCGGACTGCTGGCGGCGAGATTGCTGCCCGGTCGAGGACCAAGCTTCTACATGGAATTGCCTCCGCTAAGGTTGCCCAAGCTGACCAACGTGGCTGTCAAGACCTACACGAGAATTGTCTGGTACTTTAAAGAAGTTTTTCCCCTGTTCATCCTGGCAAGCGTATTCATCTGGATCGGCCGGGTCACGGGCCTCTTCAACCTGCTGGTCCGTGGCTTGGAGCCGGTGGTCAACCTGATTGGCCTTCCGGACGAGGCGGCGGTGGCGTTCCTGTTTGGCTTTTTCCGTCGAGACTACGGAGCCGCCGGGCTTTACGACCTCCAGAAGTCCGGAGCCCTGAGCGGTGTTCAACTGGCTGTGGCGGCGATTACGT
>JAACEL010000632.1 GCA_011682535.1 Nitrospiraceae bacterium
GGGGGGGGGGGGCTCTTGCGCTGTCGTTTCGACCGTAGGGAAAATCTCTTCCTGACCAAGCGCATCCCGTTGTCGTTGAGCACGGAACCACACACGGAAAGCCCGTGCGGATGCGATGGGCGCCGCCTATGCGAGTGTGCAGCCAAGAACCGGCTTGAGATCTCTCCCCCACGGTCGAGATGACAATTGGGCCACCGACATGACAATTGGGTGGGGAGCGGTTGAGGAGAAGGCGAGGGCGTTGCTGGGCGCGTCAGTCCCAGAGGCCGGGGGCGGTGTCGCGGAGCTTTTGGATGCCCTCTCGGATGTGATCGTCGACCCCGGTTTCGACGGCACGGCTGGCGCCGTAGATGGCGTTCATGATGCCTTTGGCGGAGGAGGCGCCGTGGCAGATGATGACAGTGCCGTTGACGCCCAAGAGGGGGGCGCCGGTCTGTTCGTTGGGGTCGGTGCGGCGTTTGAGGCTGCGGAAGGCCTTCATGCTGATGAGGGCGCCGATCTTGGTGATCAACCCCGCGCGCAACTCGCGCTTGATCAGGGTGGACACGAGCGAGGCCACGGCTTCGCTGGTCTTAAGTACGAGATTGCCGATGAGGCCGTCGCACACAACGACGTCCGCAGCGCCTTCGTACAAAGCCGACGGCTCGATGTTTCCGACGAAATTGATGTGGTCGATAGCGCTCAGGCTGGCGTAGACGGTCTTGAGCACCTCGCTGCCCTTGACCTGTTCCTCACCGATGTTGAGCAGTCCTACCCGGGGATTCTCGACGCCGAGCGCGTGCTGGGAGTACACCATGCCCATCTCGGCGAACTCGCATAGAAAACGCGCGGTGCAGTCGACATTGGCGCCGAGGTCGAGGCACAGCGCGGGGGTCTTGGTGGTGGGAATTTCCTGGCAGATGGCACTGCGGGCGACGCCTTTGATCGGACGCAGCACGCGTCGTGCGGCGACCATGACGGCGCCGGTGTTGCCGGCGCTGACGAGGCCGTCGGCCTTGCCTTCCTTGACCAGGTTCATGGCAACCAGCAACGACGCGTCTTTCTTATTTCGGACCGCCCTGACGGGGTGATCGTGCATGCCGATCACTTCCGAGGCGTGCTGGATGCTGACCCGGTGGGGCTTGCGATAGGCCGCAAGCGTGGGTTTGAGTTCGCCCTCGTCGCCGACGAGGATGACTTCGACGCCCGTCGCCATGCTGGCCAAAACCGCCCCGTGCACCTCCATATAGGGGGCTCGGTCAGAGCCCATGGCATCAACGGCTATACGCATGGATGCGGGTTCCCCTGGGGAGCGAGATGACGTAGGGTGGCTAATCGTTTTCGGCGGCGATGACGAGCCGGTCTCTGTAATGACCGCAGCTCAGGCACACCCGGTGCGGCAGCACCTTCTCGCCGCAGCTTGGGCATTCGGTTGGGCTCTTGGCCGTCATGGCGTGATGGGAACGGCGGGTGTTGCGCTTGGTTTTACCCGTTCTACGTTTTGGTACCGGCACGTGTCTATTCCTCCGGAGGCTTCGCCTCGAGGTCGGGGAGCAGGTCCGCCAACCCGGCCAAGCCCTTGTTGTCCATATGTCCGTCTGCCCGGCACGTACACGCGCCGTCGTTCAAGTTCGCCCCGCAATGGGAGCACAGGCCGGCACAGTCTTCGCGGCAAAGACACTTTGCCGGAGCCGCCAGTACCAACTCCTCCCACACTTGGACGCCTAAATCGATCTCGTTACCACAAAACGCGAACGCCGTGCCCTGTTCGCCGCCCGCCAAAGCGGCATCCTCCGCCGCAATGGCTTCAGGCGTCTCCGCCAGCCGATAGCTCCACGCAACATTCGTGTCGAACGGAACCACGGCGGGCTCCAGACACCGATCGCATACGCGGCGGTACTCGCAGGCCAGTTGGGCGCGAAACACGTATTCGTCACCGATTTTGCGCAACGTTCCGCGCACGGAAACGGAAGCCGTATCCAACCCCTTGGCGTTTTCGGGGCACAACTCCTCGACCGGCACGACTTCGTCAATCGTGTAGCCGTTGCCCGAGATCGCTGCGAGGGAAATGCTCAGCTTGCTCACGATACACCATCCGCCGTACGCACAAAACGAGGCGTAGCTTAGCAAATGCAGGCATCGCCAGTCAAAAAAACTATGCTGTAAGCGGTCGAACGCTTGGCTTCGATCCGAGGCTTTGCTTCGCGCCCACCATCATGAAGCGCAGGAGCAGCGGCTTGGGGCACTAGTGGTGTGTCTCATCCTGTTGGCATCTTATCATGCGGAAGCGCACAATCAGTCAAGTCCGGAGAAGACAAGAGGTTGCAACCCCTTGTCCGGAGATGACGAGACTGTCGTATGCTTTCCGTGGACAAGGTCTGCCAAAACATGAGTTGCATCAACTACGAGACACGACACTAGAGGCGTGGCCCTCGCGGGAGACGGCAGCGGGTGAGAGCGATACGTTTGACGCAGCACGATCGCGTGATCTACGAGCGGGAGATCCGCCCGTACCTTCCTGAGCGCCTGTTCGATGCGCATTGCCATCTGCTGGCGAACCGCTTCCATCCCCGGCTTTCGGAGACGATACCGTTGGCGAGCGACCCGGCGCTGAGCGAGATCGATCTTCCGTACCTGGAGGCGTGG
>JAACEL010000633.1 GCA_011682535.1 Nitrospiraceae bacterium
GCGCACGAGGAATCGGGGTGCGTCTGTGGGACGGCACGCTCTGGCCCGACGCACATCCACGGTCGGTGACGATTGTGCTCAAACATGCCAGCGCATTGAGTGCGATGTTCCGTGCCGGCACCGAACTGGCTCTTGCCGAAGCCTACGTGTACGATGACTTTGACATCGTGGGCGACATCGAGTCCATATTCGGTCTGAGCGACGCGCTGGCTGCCGCCACGTCCGGCTGGCGCAAGAAGTTGGGTGCGGCGGGCCTGCTGATGCGGCTTCCGCACGCCGCCGCCCGCTCGCATGGCCGGCGTGGGCCGGCACGCCTGACTGGCAAACATCACTCGATTGAGCGCGATCGACAAGCCGTTACCTATCACTATGACGTGTCCAACGAGTTCTACGAACTATGGCTCGGCCGGAACATGGTGTATTCATGCGGCTATTTTCGCTCGCCGGACGAAGAACTGGACGTCTCCCAAGAACGCAAACTGGACTATATCTGCCGGAAGCTGCGCCTGCGCAAGGGGCAGCGCTTCTTGGACGTCGGTTGCGGGTGGGGTGGACTTGTGATGCACGCTGCCCGGCACTACGGCGTGGATGCCACCGGCGTCACCCTCAGTCAGCCCCAGGCGGACCTGGCCAATGATCGGATTGAGCAGGCCGGGCTGGCGAAACGCGCCCGGGTGCAGGTGCTCGACTATCGCGAGGTCGCCCCACAGGAGGGGGCTGATTACGACGCCATCGCGAGCGTGGGCATGTTCGAACACGTCGGCGCATCGAAGTTACCGACTTACTTCGCCCAGGTTCTGCGGATTCTAAGACCTGGCGGCGTGTTCCTCAATCATGGCATCGCCAACCGCGTAGACGCGCAACCGGTTCATGGGCGCGGCTTTGTTGACAGCTACGTCTTCCCCGATGGTGAGCTAACGCCCATCAGCGCAACGCTTCACGCCGCCGAGGAGGCGGGTTTCGAGGTGCGGGACCTCGAGAGCCTGCGGGAACACTACACGCTGACCTTGCGCCACTGGGTGCGCCGCCTGGAAGCGCACCACGAGCAGTCGCTGGAGTATGTGGACGAACCGACCTACCGGGTTTGGAGGCTGTACATGGCGGGCTCGGCGCACGGTTTTTCGACGGGGAGGTTGAACGTCTACCAGGCGTTGCTTGTCAAACCGGGCGCTCAGGGCCAAAGTGGCCTTCCATTGACGCGGGGGGATTGGTACGCCTCGCGCGATGGATTGGCGGATGAGAATACTTCAACCTTTGGCACAAGCGCGGCGGCGGGTCTGGATGCCGTTTCGGATGAGGATGCCCGCTGATCCCTCGCGAGCGAATCCGCTCCGCAACGCTGCTTCCGAGGAAGATGACGTGAGCGATCAGCCAGCGAACTGATTGCAGTTGGCGTCTCGACAGGCGCCCATTGCCCGCCCTGTCTTCCCTTTCATCTGAGCAAGGCGCGTGCGGGAGTTTCAGAGTCTGACATCCAGCCTGCCATGGATGTGGGCTTCATGGTGGAGAAAGGCGCTGAGAGAGCCATGCGAGAGTACGCTGGCGAGGTCGTGAATCCGTCCCGACCGCAGGCCGAACCATGCTGCTCCGGCGGCGAGTCCACGTGTTGTGATCAAGGAGGGCAGGAATGAAGATGAATGACACTTCCTTAACTGATGGTTCGTCCGTGGAGCCGACCGGCGAACCGGCGGTCTGCGGACCGGGCTGCGATTGCGGGTCCCTTTCCGGTGGCGGCAAAGCCAAAGTTGTGATCGGCGTGGTTGTCCTGCTGGCCGTTGCCGGGGTTATTGCCTACAAGGTGTTTAACGGAAGTCGGGAGAATGCAGACAACGCCGCCGCTGGCGAAAAGGAAGGATTCGCCATTGCTGCGGCGACACAGGATGCAGCGCTTGAGAAAGCGTCGTCAGGGCAGGAGAGAGCCGAGCCGGACGAGGCGGCCTCATCGGCAAAAGACGACACGAGGATCGGCAAGTACCTCGAGTCCTTGAGCGAACTGAATAAAGTTGCGCTGAACCAGGATACCGTTTTCATATTTGTCCCGGCGCACAATGATGAATCGGCCAGCGGAGCGACGAGAGCCGCCGTCCTTTCCGCCCAAAAAGCGCTGAATGCCAAAAACGTAAAGGTGGGCTTATATACATTGAAAACCACCGCGCCGGATTTCCCGGCAATATCATCGCAGGTTCAAGTGCCTGCGATTCTGGTCGCCTGCAAAGGACGCGGCATGGGAGCCGTTTCCGGCGAGGTTACGGAAACGAAACTGTTGCAGGCTTTCATGGCATCGTTCAGGGCAGGGGGGTGCGGCCCCTCGAGGTGCGGCCCGTCCAGCGCCGAGTGCAAGTAATGTCGGGCGTGGTTTATGCTTGAGTATATTGCCAACAACCTGCAGGAAGTGGCATCGCAACCTTTGGGGCTTGTATTCGCCTTGTTGCTTGGGATGGTGAGCGCGGTCACCAGCGCCTGCTGCACTCTCCCGGCACTGGGGATACTGGTCGGATATTCCGCCGCTCAGACGAACGCGAATCGAAAGGCTGCCGTCAGGACCGCGATTCTTTTTACCTTGGGAACGATTGTCTCCCTGATGGTCATTGGCAGCGTCGCCGGATTCGTCGGTCAGATCGCC
>JAACEL010000634.1 GCA_011682535.1 Nitrospiraceae bacterium
CGGCACCACCAACGCCTTCACTAAAAGCGACCTCGAACTCCTGGTCGCCTTCACCGGACCCGCCGCCATCGCCATCCGAAACGCCCAATATGTCGACGAACTCGAGCGCGCCTACCGCGACTACCTCATCATCACCTCCAACGCCATCGAAATGAGGGACCACTACACCGTTGGCCACACTTGGCGCGTCACTCACTTCGCCCTCGAAATGGCCAAGGCCCTCGGTTGGCCCGAAGAGGCGCTCGAACTATGCGAGATGGGCGGCCTGCTGCACGACGTCGGCAAGATCGCCGTCAGCGACGCGATCCTGTGCAAACGCGAGCGGCTCACCGACGAAGAATACGCCATGATGAAGATCCATCCCGAACGCGGCGCCCGCATGCTGCGCGACTCCGAGCGCCTTAAACCCCTCGTGCCCTACTGCCTCTACCACCACGAACGCTATGACGGCAAAGGCTACCCCTACGAACTGGCCGGGGAAGACATCCCCGTCGAAGGACGCCTCATCGCCGTGGCCGACACCTTCGACGCCATGACCAGCAACCGTCCCTACCGCAAAGGACTCCCGCCAGAAAGCGCCATCGCCGAGATCGAAAAAGGGCGCGGAACCCAATTCGACCCCGTCATGGTCAACGCCATCGTCAGGTGTTACCGCGACGGCAACATCGCCCGCGTCATCCAAGAATCCCTCAAAGACGAGAAGAGCATCGTCTGCCCCTTCTGCAGCACCTGCGTCACCCCGCCCGAAGAGACACCGATCGGCGGCGAGTTCGAGTGCCAGGTCTGCCATCGCCGCATCAAACTGTGCAAGAAAAACGAAGTCTGCTACGGCGAACTGCTCGCCCAGACCCCCTAGCTGTACTGGGCGACGATCGCGAGCCCTGTGGCCACGCTGGTGAACGTGTCGCGGTGCCGGATCCGGTCTTCGCCATAGCGGTCGACAAGCATCTGCTGCACGGCAGGGATCAGACTGGTTCCACCGGTCGTCAGCACACAGTCGATGTCGCCGGGCGTCAAACCCGCTTTCGTCTCCGCCTCTTCGATACTCACCAGCATCTTCCGCAACGTACGGTCGATCAGGTGGCGGAACTCTTCACGCTCCAGGCGCTCGGTTATCTGGATCGCCTCGTAGTGCAGGTCGATGAGAGTTTCGGGCTCGAACGATAGACGCTTCTTCGCCGCCTCCACCTCGCGCACCAGCGGGTAACCGAAGTTGCGTTGAATGAGACACCGCAACGCCCGGATTGCCTCCGGTTGCGTCGAGCTTACCTCCATGGCAATCAACCAGTTGATGGTCTCTTCGGTATTGAGCTTGTAGAGATTCTGCCAGTCGAGGATGGTGTTGAACAGGAACTGCGGCACCGGCAGGTTCGAGGGCCCATAGCGCGATTGGCTGCCGAATAGTGGAAACAGCTTGCCGCGCACAATGGCCCGATCAATGGCGTCACCCGCTACCGCCACACCCGACACCGCCAGGATCTTGCTCTCCGCCAGCCGTTCCATCGTGCCGTACGCGCTGCCAAACTCCATCACGCACACGTCGCACGTGCCGCCGCCGATATCGACTACCATCAACCGCTGCTTGCGCTGCGTGGTCACCGCATACTCGACGCACGCCGCAACCGGCTCATAGAAGAACACGACCTCTTCGAACCCGGCCAGCCCCGCCGCCACCCGCAACCGCCGCTCCGCCAGTTCGTCTTCCTTGCGATTGTCCGAAAAGCGCACCGGCCGGCCGAACACCGCCTTCGTCACCGGTTCTCCGGCCACCTTGTCCACCGCATCCTTCATCCGCTTCAGAATCATCGCGGTGAGGGCCTCGATCTGGTAATTGTGCCCAAACACCTCCGTGCCCCGGAATGCCCGATTGCGCAGAAAGGTTTTCAACGATTGGAACAGGCGCCCCGGCGAATTGACCTCTACCGTGGCCGTGGCGTGCACGGCTTCAGTCAGTTGGGGCAGCGACAGATCCGGCGGACGATAGCTCTCGCTCTTGTCCGGCTCCGCGCCGACATAGCCCTCGATTGTTATATCGAGACTCACGCGCTCGGTGAGCACCTCGCGGTCCACATTACGTTCGATGAAGGCGTTTGCGGCCGGGCGGCCGATGATCTCTTCGCCCTCGCGCGTGATGTAAAGCAACGAAGGCAGCGAGGTCGAAGGACTGTTGGTCTCATCCAGTTCAAGCACCCACGTGCGGGTTCCGTCCGATACCGCAACACTCGAATTGGTCGTACCGAAGTCCAATCCGCAGCATAGCTTAGTCACTCAGAATTCCCCTACGCGGGACTACCCGCCAGAATCGTGTCGCGCCGCCGGCCGCGGCGCACGATGTCTCATCCATCACCGACACTCACAAATCCGCAACCCACGGGGGCCGCCATCAGACCCAAATCCGCCAAGCCAAACTACCCCGAGCCTAAACTTGCGAAGTATACCACGACCCTCCAATCGGCGCAATACCCGGAAACGGCCCCCAAATCGGCGGGTAGATTACCCCGCCAAAAGTCGGTACGGATGAACCCGAAGGGCTCTTTGGAGTGCGCAAGCTTGCTTGCGCTTTCGCTAAGGAAGCTTGCTTCCGGCCTTCGAAGGTGCAGCGTGGGTTTGGGTTAC
>JAACEL010000204.1 GCA_011682535.1 Nitrospiraceae bacterium
GCATGTTTTCGCAAGTGCCATAACACATGAGCCCCCGCGGATCTTCTTTGACGGGATAACAGGATGCACTGGATGACCGAGAGGAAGGTATCCCGTGAATCTTGGCCCTGCGGGAATCGGGGATGAGGAAAAGAAGGCTTGTGTGGGAGGTGGGGCGTCTCGCCCCACATTTGCAGGCACGGCGCCTCGCACTACAATCGGGGGCGAGACGCCCCCGCTCCCCTATATGTCTGATCTGACGTCGTGGCACACAGGATACCGATCTGCGGATGTTCGCCCTATCTATCCCGTTATCTCGTCCCAAGAACACGTCACCGAAATTGTGAAACGGTGTACTACGCGAGCTTGCGGTAGGCATCAAGCATCAGTTGGGCGGTCTGTTCCCAGGGGAATTGGGCGGCGCGGGCGGGGGCGGCTTGTTGGAGGCGGGTGCGGGTGTCGCCTTCCGCGGCGGCTTGGCGCATGGCGTCGGCGAGGGCGGCGGTGTCGGCGGGGTCGACTTGGAGGGCGGCGGCGGCGACGACTTCGGGGAGGCTGGAGGTGTTGGAGGTGACGGCGGGGGCGCCGCAGGCCATGGCCTCCAATGGGGGGAGGCCGAATCCTTCGTACCAACTGGGCCAGATGAATGCGCGGGCGGCGGTCAGCAGCGCGGGCAGGTCGGTGTCGTCGATGAATCCCGGGAAGTGGATGCGGTTGGCGAAGGGGGACGACGCGGCAGCGGCTTGGATGGGTTGGAACTTCCAACCGGGGCGTCCGGCGATCACGAGATCCTCGGGAGAATCGGAGGCGATCCGAGACCAGGCGCGAATGAGGTTGGGGAGGTTCTTGCGGGGTTCGATGGTGCCTACGTAAAGGAAGAAACGTTCGGGGAGTTGGTAGCGGGCGCGGACGTCGGCCTGCCGTTCGGCGGACGCGGGACGGAACTCCTCCCCCACTCCGAGCGGAATCACGTCGATGCGGCCGGCGGGGACGCGGAGAAGTTCCTGCAAGTCGTCGGCGGTGGCTTGGGAATCGGCGATGATGCGGGCGGCGGTGCGTACGCTGCGACGGACGGCGGTGCGGTAGTAGGCGGCGCGGTTCCAGCGGTACCACCCGGGTTGGCGCAGGAAGCTGAGGTCGTGCACGGTGAGGACCGCCCCCCTCATCGCCGCCATCGGTCCGATGTTGGCGGGATAGTGGACGGCGGTGGCGGCGATACGAGACATGGTTCTGCGGATGCCGATCTGGTCGTAGCGCAACCGTGCGAGGGGGGCTTGGCTATCGACGAGATGCAGACAGTCATCGGGGACGTCCTGAGGCGGGGGGAGGTGGCTGGGCCAGGCGACGTGTACTTCGACGTCGGCGGCGAGTCCGGGCAGACGGGCGGCGAGTTCGGTGGCGTAGCGTCCGGTACCGCTTCGGTTGCCGGCCTGGAGCGCGTTGAGGAGCACCCGCATCATGGCGCCAATTCCTGGTACACCTGCATGGTCTGCTGGGCACAGGTTTCCCACGAGAACCGCTTGGCCTGTTCGAGGCCTTTGGCGCGCATGACGTCCCGCTGCGCGGGATCAGCGAGGACACCAGCCATGGCTTGGGCAACGGCGCCGGCATCGGTGGCGTCGTCGACGAGGACGGCGGCGTCGCCGACGACCTCGGGGACGGAGGAGTTGCGCGCCGATACGACGGGGCAGCCGCAGGTCATGGCTTCGAGGAGCGGCAGACCGAAGCCTTCGTAGAGGGTCGGAAAGGCGAAGAGGTCGGCGGCGCTGTAGAAGGCGGCGAGATCGGCGCGCGATGCGACGAATCCGGTCCGGACGACGCGGTTGTTGAGTTCGAGGCCGTCGATGATCTTGGGGATGTCGTCGCTGTTCCAACCGGTGGCTCCGGCGAGGACGAGGGTGTGCGGAATGTCGCCGGCGATTTGCTTGAAGGCCCGCAGGAGGGTGGGCACGTTCTTGCGGGGTTCGATGGTGCTAACGAACAGGATGAAGGGGCCTTGGATACCGTGGCGTTTTGCGAGCATGCGGGCGGCCCGATCGCGCTCGACTGGGACGAAGTCCTCGTCGACGGCGCCGTAGGTCACGGTGACTTTGCCGGGAGGAACAGCGAGCAGACGGACGATGTCTTTCTTGGACGACTCCGAACAGGTGAGGATCGCGTCGGCCTCTTGCGCGGCTCGACGTGTGTGCCGGGCGAACGGCCCGACGATCTTGGGGCTGCACTTGCCGGGCATGGTAAGGAACGCAAGGTCGTAGAAGGTGACGACGCGCTTGGCGGAACGCGTGGGCGGCAGGAAGTAGTTAGTCGCGTGGTAGACGTCGACGCCGCCGAGCAGGGCGTCGGCTCTGGGTATGCCGAAGGCGCCCCACATTTTGTAGAGCACGCGGGTGGGCAAGGGCACGCGGCGGTGAACGATGCGTCCGGCCAACTCCCCCAAGTCACCGCGCGAGGCGCGGGTGGCCAGGCCCTCGAACTGGACGCCACCACCGAGTTGGAGGAGGTGTTTGAGCAGGTAGTAGCAGAAGTTCCCCACGCCACTTCGGTTGCGAGTCAGTGGTGTGATGTCGAAGCCTATGCGCATGGTGTCCCGCCGCGAATGGAGGTATCGCCCTCGCAGTTAGCGACATGCCATTGCAGTCGCCGACGTGCCCGTACAAACGAAGACGTGTGTTGGCCACACCCCGTTGCCCATCATGCTAGCAGGATGAGCAAAGAGCTGTCAACGGCCCCGGGCCAACCGCATGTCGGCGGATTTCGCGTCGCAAAGGCAATTGGGCCAATAAGTTATATCGAAGTCTGGGGCGTTTTGCGTGGGGCTCCTTTCCTTGACACAACCCGGTGCGTGTGCTACACTTCGGCTAGTTGTTAGCACTCTGTGCGAGCGAGTGCTAACCGCGGAGATCGCCTATGGCGCGTGAAGAAAGCCTGAGCGAACGCGAATCGTTGATTCTGCAGGCCGCCGTTCAGGGGTACATCACCACGGCGGAACCAGTGGGCTCACGCACGATCGTGAAGCGGTTCGGACTCGATCTGAGTCCGGCCACGGTGCGCAACGTGATGGCGGATTTGGAAGAGGATGGCTATCTCCAACAGTTGCATACGAGTTCGGGCCGCGTTCCGACGGATCAGGGCTATCGCTACTATGTGAACCATCTGATGCGGGTGCAGGAATTGACCCTGACCGAACGGGCGCGCATTGAGAACGAGCTTTCGGCGCGTTTGAACGACGCCGACGACGTGTTGCGCCACACGAGCCAATTGCTGGCGCTGGTGACTCACCAGACGGGTCTGGTGAAAGCGCCGGACGAGGGTTCGGCGGAGGTGCGCTACATCGAGGTGGTGCTGGTGTCGGAGACGCGTGCGGCGATCCTGATCGCGGACACGCACGGGCAGGTTCACACGGTGCTGGCGCCGTTGGACACACCGTTGGCGGGCGATGAACTGGTCAAGCTGAACCGGTTCTTGAACCAGCATCTTGCGGGTGTGTCGCTGGCCGACATTCGGGCAGTGGTGCATGACACGATGGGTGCGTTCCTGAACGAGGAACGCCGGTTGGCCGAGCGCGCGTTGCAGTTGCTGGACATGGTGCCGAGGGATCGTCCCGGGCAGTTGTATCTGCAAGGAGCGGCGCAGCTCTTCGAGCAGCCGGAGTTTCGCGACTTCAAACACGCGCGCGAGGTGATGGACCTGTTGGGTGAGAGCGACCGGCTGGTGGCGCTGCTGCGGGCGGGGATCATGGATTGGCATCCGCCGACCGCGTCGGTGCTGATCGGGTCGGAGAGCCACGACGACGCCTTGAAGGAAATCAGCGTGGTGGCCTCGCCTTACCGCGTCGGCGACAAGCAGGTGGGCGTGTTGGGCGTTCTAGGCCCGCGCCGGATGCCGTATTCGCGGCTCACGGCAATTGTTGACTATACGGCCGGACTTGTGAGCCGGGTGCTCACGAAGTTGGCGGGATAACACAGGCCGGCCCCGTGTTGGGGCGTGGCCATGAGTGGAAGGTTGAACGACTGGCGCCAATGACGAAGAAGAAGAAGCGGAAAAAGACGGCACTCGAAGAACGGCTGGAGACCCAGGCCGCGCAGGAAACGGAGACCGCAGAAGATGCGCAGGACGAGGCGGCGGCCGCACCGGATGCGGAAGCGTTGATGGCCGAGCGGGACGACCTGAAGGACCAACTGCTGCGGGCCCGGGCGGAATTCGACAACTACCGCAAGCGTATGGCGCGAGACGCCGAGCGCGTTCGCAAGACGGCGGCGGAGTCGCTGATGGGCGATCTGCTGGCGGTGGTCGACAATCTGGAGCGCGCGCTGGAGCACGCCGAAGACGACTCGGGCGGGTTCGTCGAAGGGGTGGGCATGGTGCTGAAGCAGTTGCGCGACGTGCTGGGCCGCCATGGACTCGAACCGATCGCTGCCGCGGGCGAGCCCTTCGATCCCAACGTCCACGAGGCCATGATACCCGTGCAGTCCGAAGAACACCCGAAGGACCACGTGGTCGAAGAGTTTCAGAAAGGTTACCGGCTGGGGGACTATATCCTGCGTCCGGCCAAGGTAAGCGTAAACACGAAAGCGGCGGAATCGGCGGACGCCGAGGCCGAGGCCGAAGGTTAGCTTAGAACGACTGCGCGCCCAGCGGCGACGCGGTGCACGATAACAGGAGGACATTGAGCGATGGGTAAGATAATCGGCATTGACTTGGGAACGACCAATTCGTGTGTTGCCGTCATGGAAGGCGGCCAGCCCGAAGTCATCCCGAACGCGGAAGGCAACCGGACGACGCCGTCGGTCGTTGCATTCACCAAGGATGGCGAACGCCTGGTGGGCACGCCCGCTAAGCGCCAAGCCATCACGAATCCGCAGAACACCGTCTTCTCAATCAAGCGTTTTATGGGCCGGCGCCATGGCGAGGTGAGCACGGAAGAGAAACTCGTTCCGTATGACGTGGGCGGTTCACCGACGGGTGACTGCCAGATCAACGTGCATGGCGAGACGTTCCGTCCGCCCGAGGTCTCGGCGATGATCCTCAAGAATCTCAAAGAGACGGCCGAGTCGCACCTGGGCACGAGCGTTACCCAGGCGGTGATTACGGTGCCGGCGTACTTCAACGACTCGCAACGCCAGGCCACGAAGGACGCGGGGCGCATCGCGGGCCTGGAAGTACTGCGCATCATCAACGAGCCGACAGCGGCGGCGCTGGCGTATGGCCTCGAGAAGAAGAAGAACGAGAAGGTGGCGGTGTATGACTTGGGCGGCGGCACGTTCGACATCTCGATTCTCGCGATCGGCGACGACAGCTTCGAGGTGCTCAGCACCAATGGCGACACGCATCTGGGCGGCGACGACTTCGATCAGTGCATCATGACGTGGCTGGCCGAGGAGTTCATGAAGGAGCAGGGCATCGACCTGCGCAAGGATCCGATGGCGCTGCAGCGCCTGAAAGAAGGCGCGGAGAAGGCCAAGTGCGAACTGTCGACGGCGGTGAGCACGGACGTCAACCTGCCGTTCGTGACGGCGGACGCTTCGGGGCCGAAGCACCTCAACTATACGTTGACGCGCGCCAAATTGGAGCAACTGTGCGACCACTTGCTCCAGCGCACGAAGAATCCGTGCCACCGCGCGCTTGAAGACGCCAACCTGCATGCGGCCGACATCGACGAGGTGATCATGGTGGGCGGCATGACGCGTATGCCGTCCGTGGGCGAGATCGTCAAGGGCGTGTTCAACAAGGAACCGCACCGCGGCGTAAACCCGGACGAGGTCGTGGCCATCGGCGCGGCGATCCAGGGCGGCGTGCTGGCGGGCGAGGTCAAGGACGTGCTGCTGCTCGACGTGACGCCGCTGTCGCTGGGCATCGAGACGCTGGGCGGGATCTGCACGAAGCTGATCGAACGCAATACGACAATCCCGGTCGCCAAGCAGCAGGTCTTCTCGACGGCGGCCGAAAACCAGACAGCCGTGACAATCAACGTGCTGCAGGGCGAGCGCGAGATGGCGTCGGACAACCGCACACTCGGGCGCTTCGACCTCGTCGGTATCCCCCCCGCCCCGCGCGGGATCCCTCAGATTGAGGTGTCGTTCGACATCGACGCAAACGGCATCGTGCACGTGGCCGCGAAAGATCTGGCGACCGGTAAGGAGCAGAAGATCCGTATCGAGTCCTCGAGTGGGCTTTCCGAAGAAGAGATCGAGCGTATGGTGAGCGAGTCCGAATCCCACGCGGACGAAGACCAGGAAAAACGCAAGAAGGTCGAGACCCGCAACAACGCCGATTCGATGGTGTACACCACCGAGAAGACGCTGAAAGAGAACGAAGAACAGGTGTCGGCCGAGGACAAGGCCGCCATCGAAGAGGCCGTGGCCGAACTCAAATCGGCGATCGAGCAGGACGACGTGGCCGCGATGGATGCGGGCATGGAAAAGGTCAACCAGACGATGCACAAGCTGACCGAAGCCATGTATGCCGCGGCGGCCGCGCAGCAGCAAGCGCAGGCCGGGGGCGGCCCCGAGCAGGCGGCTGGGGACGCTGAGGAGTCGTCGGGTGGCGACAGTGGGACGGCCCAAGGCGAGACCGTCGACGCGGACTTCACGGTGGTCGACGACGAGAAGAAAGACAACGAGTAGGTAGACCAGGTTTCTGGGAGGCCCGCCGGGCGGGTCTCCCAGAAACCGTTACGCAGTCCAAGAGCAAAGCCGCATGCCCCGAAACGTTGACCTATACGGAATCCTCGGTGTTTCCCGTAACGCGAGCGACGAGGAGATCCGTCGAGCCTACCTGAAGCTGGCGCACAAGTATCACCCGGACAAGACCGGTGGTGATAAGGAGGCGGAGAACAAGCTCAAGCAGATCAACGCCGCCTACGACATCCTCAAGAGTCCGGACAAGCGCCGTCAATACGACGCGTATGGCGAAGCGGGAGCGCCCGGCGGCGGATTCCGGGGCGCGGGTTTTGGGGACTCCGCGGGTGGATTCGACAGTCCGTTCGAGGACTTCTTCGACATTCTGTTCGGGCGGGGCGGACAACGGCGCCAAGCCGCCCGCCCAGGCAATGATCTGGAATGCCGTGTGGCCATCACGTTGCAGGAAGCGGCCACGGGCGTAAAGAAGACGGTGCGTTTCACGCGGCAGGAAATCTGCGCCGACTGCGGGGGCACTGGGGCAGCCGCGGGCACCAAGCCCGACACCTGCCCGACCTGCCAGGGAAGCGGCCAAGTGCGCGCCGCCCACGGTTTCTTCAGCGTTACACAGACGTGCCCGCGGTGCCGGGGTACCGGCCAGGTGACGGCCAACCCGTGCAGCCGCTGTTCGGGTGCGGGCCTGACCCGGCAGCGGCGGGAGATTTCGGTGGACGTGCCGCCGGGTGTGGACACAGGGGTGAGTCTGCGGGTGGCGTCGGAGGGCGAACCGGGCGCTAATGGAGGGCCTCGCGGCGACCTGCACATTCACATCGAGGTGGAGCCGCACGACTTGTTCCGGCGCGAGGGAACGGACATAATCTGCGAAGTGCCCATCACGTTCCCGCAAGCCGTGTTGGGGGCGACCATCGTCGTGCCGACATTGCGGGGCGACGCGGAACTGAAGGTGCCGGCGGGCACGCAGAACGGAGCCATGCTCCGTATGCGGGGCTTGGGCATGCCTGGGCTGCGGGGCTATCGCCAGGGCGACCAGATCGTCCACGTGACGGTGGAGGTGCCCACCAAGCTGGGGCGCAAGCAGCGCGAGCTGCTCCGCGAAATAGCGGAGAACACGGACGAGAAGTCGTATCCGGCCTGCCGCCGTTTCAAAGCCAAGTGCAAGGGGCAGGGCGGCTGACATCAGGCCCTGCGCCCCTGCGCGAGACGAACAATGGTGAGCGATGCGCGCTAGTCGTTCTCAAGGATGACGAGATAGTCGTTGTAGCTCGCGCCATGATTGGCGGTAGTTTCGACAACCGCCCACCCGTCTTCAAGAAGCCCGTCGAGTTTGTCTTTACCCGAGCCGTTCGACTGGATGATCACTGCCTTCTGCATTGGAGATTCCTTTCGTTTTCGTGTTTCGCCTTGGCTGCAACGGCGGCGGAGATGCACGCGTCCGGTTGAATGAGGCGAGGGTTTGTCGCGGACAGCCGCCTCCCTCATCACCTACGCCGGAGGAGTTCCCGTAGCGCTTCCACCACTGTGCTCGACCGGTATTGTATCCCGTGCGGCGGCGAGAAACAAACGTGCGGCGCGTGCCCCGAATCCCGGGTGAAGAGCGGCGATGCCGCGATCCCTTGAACAGGGCCGCGTCAATCATTTGAATGCGAACGCTTCAGTGCTTTCCACGGCCTTCTGGGTCTCGCGCAAAGGCGCAAAGAGCGCAAAGAAGAACTGGTGTATGGTGTGCTCG